>CAZPZK010000307.1:0-4225 GCA_964591095.1 uncultured Moraxellaceae bacterium
ATCACTTCCGCCAGCTTGTGCGCCTTGCCGGGACCGGCGCAACCGATCATTTCCAGGCATTCACGTTGTTGCGGCAGGTTGGTGCCGCCGCCGACAGTGCCGATCACCAGCGACGGCAGCATCATCGTGCAATAGACGTCATCGTCGTCGGTCAGCTCCATGTGCAGGTGCGCCAGCGACGATTCGTGCACGCAGGCGATGTCCTGACCCAGCGCCGTGAACATGGCGGCAATGATGTTGGCGACATTGATGTTCATGCCGATCATGCCCGCCGCGATGGAGCCGGAGGCGATGTACTGGTAGGCCGCCACCATTTGCCGCGGCTTGATCTTGAGGATGCGCTCGCAGGTGTCCTTGGTCAGCAGCGCCTCCGCCACCACGCGCACGCCGCGTCCCTTGAGGAAGGTCTGGTAAGTCACCTTCTTGTCATTGGAGAGATTGGCCTCGATCAGGAAGTTTTCGATGCGCAGTCCTTCAAAACGCTTGATGTGCTTGAGGATCCACTGGCAGGCCTGCCAGGTGCAGGTGGTGGTCATGTTCTGGCCGGCGGCGTCGCCGGTTTCGTAGATGAAGTGCACATGCACGGCGCGGCCCAGCACATAAGGCTGCACTTCTTCCAGCGAGGCATAGTTGGAGTACTTGCCGACTTCATCCGCCAGATCGCGGTAGTGGTCCTTGATCCACTCGGCGAAGAACAGCGAATTCGCCATCGTTTCGAAGACAAACACCGGCACGCGCATCATGCGCTGGCCCAGCACGCGGGTGGTGACGCCGCCGGAGCGGGAGAGGGCGGTGGCGCCGCGCGTGGCCGAGGCCACCAGCGCGCCCTCGGACGGGGCCAGCGGGGCATAGAACAGGCCGCCCGCGTGGCTGCCCTTGATGTGCAGCGGTCCGGCGACGCCGACCGGCACCTCCACGGAACCGATCAGCGCCTCGATGTTGCTGACCAGCTTGCGCGGGTCAAGGCGGATCTGCGACACCTCGTCCATGGCCGCGCCGGTTTCCTCGCGCACGAACTCCAGCCGCGCCTGACGGGCTTCTTCGGTATAGAGGCCGCGCGCGGGCACCTTCGGCAGACTGATGTCGTCATAGCTGACATCGCTGGACAGGGCCGGGGCGCTGCGCAGCAGATAGCTGATTTCCCACAGGTACTGGATGCTGTTTTCGCAATGCAGGGTACAGAAGTCGATTTCGGTGGGACACCACGGCTCCTGGCGCACTGCCTTGACGGTCAGGCAGGGGAAAGTGAAGTCACGGTCCAGGACGCGGATGCGGATATCGGGAATGGTTTCCCCGACTTCCGGCGGCGTCAGCGACTCGTCAATGGCCACGCACAGGTGCTCGCGGGAGACATCCACCGGATTGGCGCTATAGGCCACGCCTTCACGCTGGAACTGGCAAAGCCCGGCGTGTTCTTCACCGAACAGGTAGTGGGGGGTAAACGCGTAGGGACGAACGTTTGACATTTCCATGCTCCTCATACCAGAACCGCACCGTGCAGCGACAACACCACGCCGATCACGACGGCGTATCCCGCCAGCAGCGTCAACGCCACCGACTTTTCATTCTTTTCCCGACCTTGGGTGGAAGGGGCCTTGGTAAAGGCCAGCAGTTGCTTCATGCCCATCAGCCAGAACAAGCCCAGCACCACGCCGGACCAGACCGGGAACTTCTCCGGCGACAACAGGTTGATCAACCAGATCTGGTTCGCCACCATCGCCGTCACCAGGCCCATCACCACCATCGCCGAGCCTTGGGTGCCGAAAATCCGCGAATAGGATTCGATCGTGTCGCGTTCTTCTTCCGGACCCTTGGTCTTGCGGGTGATCTCGAAGCAGAAGCCGCTGATGAAGGCCAGCAGCATCAGCGCCTGCAATTCCGGCGTCAGCGTCACGCCCGGCACCGCCATGTTGGCCAGCCACCAGACAATCAGCGGCATCACCAGCATGTGCGACACCGCATACCAGGTCAGATGCTTGTTCAGCCATTCCTCGACAAAGAACTCCTTGCCCATCAGGCAAGTCCAGGCAAACATCACCGACCAGGCGATCATGGTCGGACCAAAGCCGCCGTCGCGCGCCAGCGAGAAACCCAGTTGCAGCACCAGCGTCACGCCGCCGACGATCTTCAGGTGATCCAGCGTGATCAGGCCGCTTTGCAGCACGCGGGTGGGGTGGTTCCGGCAGTCCAGTTCATAGTCCTTGTGCTCGTCAAACACGCGCAGCAGCAAGAAGAAGGACCAGGTCACCACGCAGGCCAGCACATCCAGCCCGCCCAGTGCGATTTCGCCCCCGGCGGCGGCGCTCGCCACCACGGCGGCGGTGATGTAGAGGATGAAGAACAGCAGCGCGTTCGGCAGCGCAAAGCGCTGGTGCACCCAGGCCATGAAGCGGGCAGACCAAGGTGAATTTATATTTAGTTCAGTCATTTGCAGTCATTCTCAAAAGTAAATTGGTAACTTGGTCTCCCTCTCCCCTTGTGGGAGAGGGCCGGGGAGAGGGGTACTGCATCGGCTACGGAACTGACGGTGTGTCTTGGCCACGTTCCGCACCCCTCTCCCGGCGCTACGCGCCACCCTCTCCCACAAGGGGAGAGGGAGAATCAACCCGCCTTCACCTTCCGCCGGTCCAGCACCAGAAAAAGGCTGGGCAGCATGAACACATCAATCAGCAACGCGATGGCAATCGTCGTTACCGTCACCGTCGCGGTATTCACCGTCAGCTGGATGGCGGAGTTGGCCAGCCAGGCATAGCCGCTGCCCAACACCGCCGTGGTTGACAACAGCGCGAAACCGACATGGCTGAACGCATAGCGCACGGCGTCTTCGGGGCTCTTGCCTTCCACCTGCCGCGCGCGTTCGTATTTCGAGATGAAGTGGATGGTGTCATCGACCACCACGCTGAAGGCGATGCCCAGCACCACGGTCAGGCCGACGTCGATGTTGCCGTTGATCATCGCCCAGGCGCCGAAGGCGACGCCGATGGGCACCAGGTTGCCGATGAAGCTGGCCAGACCCAGCCGGAAGGCGCGGAACACCAGCATCACGAACAGCGATTCCGCCACCAGCGAGCCCAGCATGCCGCCGAACATGCCGTTGATGGAGCGCTCGGAAATGTGGGCGAACATCAGGTTCAGCGAACTGCCCTGCACCTGCATGGCTTGCGGTGCATTGGCCTTCAGCCAGCCTTGCGCGGCGGCGTCCAG
The DNA here is from genome assembly GCA_964591095.1 of uncultured Moraxellaceae bacterium. Classification (GTDB taxonomy): domain Bacteria; phylum Pseudomonadota; class Gammaproteobacteria; order Pseudomonadales; family Moraxellaceae; genus Fluviicoccus. The sequence continues at coordinate 3,205 of CAZPZK010000307.1, forward strand.
CGCGATGATGCGCTGGCCGCTGGAGGTGCCCACCGCCACCCGCACCCGGCTTTCCGAGCGGTCGAAGCGGATCAGGTAGTTCAGGTCCATGCCATAGGGCATCGACAGTTCGTATTGCAGCAGGTACTGGGCGATTTCCTCGCGGGAATCGGGGATGCGGTAGTAGGCCGGATCGTTGCCGTGCATCACCTGGTTGATGCGCTTGATGATGTCCACCAGCGAGTTCACTTGCGTCACGTCCGGTTGCGTCTTCAACCACTGGCCGAAGGCGTCCAGTTGCTTGAGGTAGGCCGGGTCGACGATGTTGTCGGCGCCGCCCGCCGGCAGGGAGTAGTTCACTTCGGCGATGCCGGTCAGGTTGGCGTTGACGAACTCGACGTCCTTGCGGAACTGGGCTTCCGGCGTGTAGTACTTGACGATGTCGTCGTTGATGCGGTTCTGCGGGATGAAGGCGACAAATACCGCCGCGACGACAAAGCAGGCCGCCAGGATCGGCTTGTGGCGGGCAATGATGAAGTCGGCAAAACGGGCCACGGCCGGCGAGTCCTCGCGCATCAGCGGCGAGATCTTGCGCGGCGGCTCACCGGGCAGCAGCACCAGCAGCGGCGCGGTGAAGAAGAAGGTCAGCAGCAGCGCGAACACCACCCCGGCGGCGACAATCAGGCCCATCACCTGAAAGGGCGGCGAATCGTTGAACAGCAGCGTCAGGAAGCCGACAGCGGTCATGGCGCTGGTCACGGTCATCGGACCCATGTTGACGCTCAGACTTTCCGCCATCGCGTCGCGCTTGTTCTTGCCGCTGTTTACCGCCTGGATCCAGTTCACCACCACGTGGATGCCGTCGGCAAAGGCCATCGACAGGATCATTACCGGCGCGACGATCACACCGTCATTGACCACGAACTTGAACAGGCCGACAAAGCCGGCGCCGCCGAACACCGCCAGCAGGCAAGCCGTCAGGGTGATCAGCATCGCCTTCAGGCTGCGGAACAGCACCGTCAGCATCACCATCATCGTCAGC
>CAZPZK010000308.1:0-4196 GCA_964591095.1 uncultured Moraxellaceae bacterium
CTACAACGCCATGATGGTGCAGATGGGCTTCCCCGTCGACAAGCTGGACCGCGATGTCGGCAAGCTGCTGAAGCTGGTGGCGAAGACGCTGCCGAAGAGCATGCAGTTGGCGGCCACCGTTTGCCTGGAACACTACACCGCGATCATGGCCGAGCAGCTGCTGCGCAATAAGGCGCACCGCGACATGATGAGCGATTCGCAGACCCTGAACATGTGGCTGTGGCACGCGCTGGAAGAAAACGAGCACAAGACCGTGGCCTACGATGTCTATGAACAGGAAGTGGGCAGCTATGCGCTGCGCGTGTTCGCCATGGTCATCACCACGATTGTGCTGTTCGCGGTGATGGCCGCCTTCCAGGCGCGCATGCTGGCCGCTGACGGCCAGTTGTTCAAGTTCCGCCAGAACATCAAGGGCTTCCGTTTCCTGTTTGGTATCAAGGGCCTGTTCGCCGATCTGCTGCCGCAGTTCTTCGACTTTTTCCGCCCCGGTTTCCATCCCAGCCAGCACGACACCGTCGCCCTGCTGGAAGAGTGGAAGCAAAAGCTGTTCGCTCCGGAAGGCGACCTGTACGCCCAGTTGAAGAACAAGGCGGCGGTCGGCGTGCATTGAACCGGTCCTCCCTTGGGCGGGCGGCTTCCTCAGCGCCCGCTTTTTTTCGTCTGGCGGGCCGACTGTCTTTTCTGACTTCCGGCCCGGTTCCAAAGACCAATGCCTGCCCGCCGCCGCTGTGCGATCGTGTCGGCAGTCCAAGCTTCCGCGCCGCCCGGCGGTGATCCGAGGTCATCATGCAGGAATCCCTTCACGCCCACGAATCCTCGCCCCGCGAACCGGCGGTCCGGTTCCTCCGCACGGAGTCGATGAAAGCGCTGGTGCAGCGCGCGCTGGCCGCCGTGCGCGAGGCGATGCCATCGCTGGAGCAGATGGCGGAGCGCTTCAACATGTCGTCACGCACGCTGAAACGGCGCTTGCAGGGCGAACAGGCCTGCTACAGCGATCTGGTGGAAAACGAACTGCGGCGGCGCGCCGAACACCTGTTGCGCGAGGAACGCTTGCCGGTAGCGGAAGTGGCGCATCAGTTGGGCTATCATGATGTCTCGAATTTCTCGCGGGCCTTTCGGCGCTGGACCGGCCACACCCCGCGCGAGTTTCGGGAAAGCCGCCGCTGACCTGCAGGGGCGCATCAACAACAACAAGGAACCCCTTCATGCAAAAACTTCCCCGCGACCCGCAAAACGATTACACCCGCGACATGGCCGCCGCCCGCCGCGCCACCGCCCGCGCCGAGACCGGCGTGGAACTGACGCATGTCGGTGGTTTCTCCTTCGATCCGGCGGCGCTGCCCGGCAATATCGAGAACTTCGTGGGCGTGGCGCAGGTGCCGCTGGGGCTGGCCGGTCCGATGCGCGTCAACGGCGAGCACGCGCAGGGCGAGTTCTACATTCCCATGGCGACCAGCGAGGGGACGCTGGTGGCCAGCTATTCGCGCGGCATGCGCCTGACCCGCGAGGCGGGCGGCATCACCACCACCGTGATTGACGACGCCATGCAGCGCGCGCCGCTGTTTGTCTTTCAGGATGCGCGCGCCGCCCGCGATTTCGGGCAGTGGGTGGAAGCCCACTTCGCGCAAATCAAGGCGGTGGCCGAGGAGACCACCTCCAGCGGCAAGCTGCGCGACATTGAACAGTACGCGCTGGGCAAGATGCGCTGGCTGCGCTTCAACTACACCACCGGCGACGCGGCGGGGCAGAACATGGTCAGCAAGGCCACCCGCCACGCCTGCCAGTGGATGCTGGACCACGGCCTGCCGGGGCTGGAGCATTTCACCCTGGCCGCGCAGTTCGACACCGACAAGAAGCACTCCCACGTCAACAACCTGCATACGCGCGGCAAGCGCGTGGTGGCGGAAATCACCTTGCCCGCCGCGTTGATCACCGACGTGATGCATACCACAGCGGCGGCGCTGCACAAGCAGCGGCAGCTGTCGAACATGGGCACGCTGCTGTCCGGCTCCATCAACAACGGCGCGCACTTCGCCAACGGCATTACCGCGCTGTTCATCGCCTGCGGACAGGATGTGGCGAACGTGGCGGAGTCGTCGGCGGGTTTTGTCTATGGCGAGTTGAAGGACAACGGCGATTACTATTTCTCGGTGACCATTCCCTCGCTGATCGTGGCGACCTACGGCGGCGGCACCGGCCTGCCCACCCAGCGCGAGTGCCTGGAGCTGCTGGGCTGTTACGGGCAGGGCAAGGCGCACAAGCTGGCGGAGCTGGTGGCGGCGACGGTGCTGTGCGGCGAGCTGTCGCTGTCGGCGGCGATTGTCTCCGACCAGTGGGTGTCCAGCCATGACAAGTTCGGGCGTAACCGCAAGTGAGCCGCCGGGCTTGAAAAGCCCTGCGGTTTGTGTGACTTTGGGGGAAATCCCCTGAGTCGGAGACACATCATGGACCCTTTCCTGCAAGCCGCGATCGCGGAGGCCGAACAAGGTTTGGCCGAGGGCGGCATTCCCATCGGTTCGGTGCTGGTGCACAACGGCGTCATCGTCGGGCGCGGCCACAACCGCCGCGTGCAGCAGGGCAGCACCGTGCTGCACGCCGAGATGGATTGCCTGGAAAACGCCGGGCGGCGTTCCGCGAAGTTCTATCGCGAATGCACGCTGTACACGACGCTGTCGCCGTGCCCGATGTGCAGCGGCGCGGTGGTGCTGTACGGCATCCCGCGCGTGGTGATCGGGGAAAACGTCTCGTTCCTGGGCGAGGAGGGCTGGCTGCAATCGCACGGCGTGACCACCGAGGTTTGCCAGGATGAACGCTGCGTGGCGCTGATGCGCGACTTCATGGCCGCCCGCCCCGAGCTGTGGGCCGAGGACATCGGCGAATAACTCAGGCCCGCAGCAGCGTCCGGTGCCAGAACAGCGCGCCGACACCGCACACGCTCATCACCGTCAGCAGCGGCAGCGCGTCCGGCCGCTGCCACAACGCCAGCCAGGCGCTGACCGCCGTCGCCATGCTGAATTGCAGCGAACCCATCAGCGACGACGCCGCGCCCACCCGGTGCTGCGGCTGCGCCGCCAGCGACAGCGCCCCGGCGTTGGGCGAGATGAAGCCGAGGCTGGTCAGGTAGAGGAAAAATCCCGCCAGCAGCAGCGGCAACGACAGTATCCCCATCCCTTCCGCCGCCAGCAGGCATAGCGTCACCCCGCCGGGCAGGGCAATGGCCGCGCGCAGCAGGCGGTTCATGTCCACATGCCGCACCAGCCGGGCGTTGACCTGGCTGGCGGCGATAAAGCCCGCCGCGTTCGCGCCGAAGAGGATGGCGTAGGTCTGCGGGTCGAGTCCCATCAACTGGATCAGCACCGTCGGCGACCCGGCGATGTAGGCGAACATGCCGGTAAAGGCCATGCCCGAGGACAGGGTGTAGCCCATGAACACCCGGTCGCGCAGCAGGTCGCGGAAGGTGCCCAGCACCCGGCGCACGCTCAGTTCCGGGCTGCGGTGTTCGTCGTGATGGCTTTCCTCCAGTCCGCGCCAGGCCCACAGCAACAACAGCACCGCCGCCCCGGCCTGCACCGCGAAAATGGCGTGCCAGTCGGCGACGGCCAGGATCAGGCCGCCCAGGCTGGGGGCCAGGATCGGCGCCAGCCCCATCACCAGGATCAGCCGTGACTGCGCCTGCGCCGCTTCCTTCGGTCCGCAACGGTCGCGCACCACCGCCCGGCTCAGCACCATGCCCGCGCAGGAGCCCAACGCCTGCAAAAAGCGCAGCGCCGTCAGCTGCGCCAGCCCGCCCGCGAACACGCAGGCCAGCGAGGCCACCGCGTAGACCCCCAGCCCGAACAGCAAGGGCTTGCGGCGGCCGATGCGGTCGCTGATGGGGCCGTAGAACAGTTGCCCCAGCACCAGCCCGATGAAGAAGCCCGACAGCGTGAACTGCGCGCCCGCGCCGAACTGCTGTTCGATGGCGGGGAAGGCGGGCAGGTACATGTCGATGGCCAGCGGGCCGAGGGCGACGATGCTGCCGAGCAGCAACAGCCAATGGGAGGAAGGGCGGGGCGATGAGGGCAAGGGAATTCTCCGGGGAATGGGGCATTGTACCCCAAGGCATTGAACCGGCTAGTGCCCGACGGCGGATACGGGGTGTTTCCACCCAGGCAAAACCTCGACGGGTGATCGTGTACACCCATCCCCCTCCGTCC
>CAZPZK010000309.1:0-4191 GCA_964591095.1 uncultured Moraxellaceae bacterium
AGGAGGCGGTCTGGGCCGGGGTTTCGTCGTATTCGCCAAAGGCGTTCGGCAGGCCGGCATTAGGGTGGGCACTGACGAAGATATCGGCCTTTTCGGCGATTTCCTTGACGTGCGGGCGCATCGCGTCCGCGCCCAGCGCACAGTTGAAGCCGATCGACAGCAGGTCGGCGTGGCGCACCGAATTCCAGAAGGCCTCGGCGGTCTGGCCGGTGAGGGTGCGGCCGGAGGCGTCGGTGATGGTGCCGGAAATCATCACCGGCAGTTCGCTACCGGTGTCGTCGAAGTATTTCTTCACCGCATAAATGGCGGCCTTGCAGTTCAGTGTGTCGAAGACGGTTTCAATCAGCAGGATATCCGCGCCGCCTTCCACCAGACCGACAGTGGCTTCGTAATAGTCCGTTACCAGCGCGTCAAAGGTGATGTTGCGGTAGGCGGGGTTGTTCACGTCCGGCGAAATGGAACAGGTGCGCGAGGTAGGGCCGATCACCCCGGCCACGAAGCGCGGCTTCTCCGGGGTCTGCGCGGTCCATTTGTCGGCGACTTCGCGGGCGAGGCGGGCGGCGGCGCGGTTCAGTTCTGGCGTCAACTCCTCCATGTGGTAGTCAGCCTGCGAAACCCGCGTGCTGTTGAAAGAGCAGGTTTCCAGGATGTCGGCCCCGGCGGCGCAATAGGCATCGTGGATACCGGCGATGATTTGCGGCTGCGTCAGCACCAACAGGTCGTTGTTGCCCTGCACGTCGTGAGGCCAGTCGGCAAAGCGTTCCCCGCGATAATCGACCTCCCGCAGCTTGTGGCGCTGGATCATCGTGCCCATCGCTCCGTCAATGATCAGGATGCGTTGTTGCAGGGCGGCGCGAAGCTGGGCGGTACGGGATGCGGTCATGGCGGGGGACACATTGAGGTAAATCAAAAAGGGGAGTTATTCTAGCAAAACCGCTGATCACCTGTCCCACTGTCCGGTGTGCGAGTATACCTTAGTAATCTACTCGGGTATGATGAAAGCAGTTATAATGATTCAAACCATTTTCCGAGAGCCGAGGCATGAGCAATCTGAACATCACCATTACCGAAACCGCTCAGGGCTATCTGCGCGAGTTGCTGGCAAAACAGAACAGTGAAGGCATCTCCGTGCGCATTTTTGTCGAGAATCCCGGCACGCCGCGGGCGGAATGCTGCATGGCGTATTGCACGCCGGGCGAAGAGCAGCCGGATGATATCCGTCTGGCGATGGACGGGTTCCTTGCCTTCATTGAAATGAAAAGCGAGCCTTATCTGGTGGATGCGGTCATTGATTACAACAAGGATCGTTTTGGCGGCCAGCTGACATTCAAAGCCCCCAAATCCAAAGTGCCCCAGATTGGAGAAGGCAGCAGTCTCGAAGAGCGGATCAACCATGTGTTGTTCAGTGAGATCAACCCGGGTCTGGCGGCCCATAACGGCAATGTCAGCCTGCTGGAGGTCTTTGATGACTCCGAGCATGGCACGACGGCGGTCCTCAAGTTTGGGGGAGGGTGCCAGGGGTGCTCTGCCGTGGACATGACTCTCAAGCAGGGTGTTGAAACCACGCTCAAGGCCAGTATTCCCGAACTGCAGCGCGTCGTGGACAGCACCGATCACAGCGTGACCGATAACGCCTATTTCCGATAGTTTCCCCGTGTGGCCGGCATTCTCGCCGGCCACTGCCTTTTACACCGCCAGGCGACTTGCGGTTCCAGTGCCGGGTCCGGCGTTTCCATGCTAGAGTGACGACTGACACATACGTGCTGTCGTTGCGGCCTGCCCATGACGCATCATGAACAATCGGGATATTTCTTTCGGACTTTCTGCATTTGTGCCTGCCTGTGTCTCTGGGTGGCGGGTTGTACTTCTGTGAATCCCCTTGCCCCGCGCCCCATCAGTCAAACCTTTGTTGCCCACGGCCCCTCACCGTTGCAGGATTGGGTTGACAAGCTGGAGCTGGCATCCGGAGAGTCGGCTTTCCACCTGATCCAAACCGGCCGGGATGCTCTGGCGGCCAGGCTGGCGCTGCTGGATCAGGCGCGTTACAGCATCGATATGCAGTATTACATGGTCCGGGATGACAGCAGCACCCAGTTGATCATTCAGCATCTGTTGCAGGCCGCGGATCGGGGTGTGCGCTTACGTTTGCTGGTGGATGATATTTATGGCCTGAAGCGTGACCGTATCCTGGCGACCTTGAGCGCACATCCGAAGATTGAGGTTCGGGTCTTTAATCCCTTTCTGGCCAGGGGGCGCGCCAATCCCTTGCGTCTTTTCGAGTTCCTGCAAAAATCCTCGCTCAATCGTCGCATGCACAACAAGCTGCTGGTGGTGGATAACGCCGCGTTGGTGGTTGGTGGCCGCAATCTGGGAAACGAATATTTTGATAGCGAAGCCGAAACCGAATTTACCGATCTGGATGTGTTGACGCTGGGGCCCGTGGTGCATCAAGCCTCCCTGAGTTTTGACGAATATTGGAATCACCCACTGGCGGTGCCGGTCCGGGCTTTTTTGCGGAACGAGCCCTCCGAAGAACATCTGGCCTTGATGCGCGCCCGGTTGATGGGATTGATGGCCCAGTTGCGTCGCAACCAGTATCCCTCCCGCTTCATGTCGACGTTCATGGCGGAGGGGATACGCAGCCATAACCTGTCATTCCATCGCGGTCGCGCCCGCATGCTGTATGACCGTCCGGAGAAGGTGACCAACCAGGCCAGCGGGTTGTTCCGCGGCGTGCATATTGCCGCGGAGTTGTACCCGGCCATAGCCCGGACAGAGCGTGAAATCCTGTTGGTTTCCGCCTATTTTGTCCCTGGTCCTCGCCTGCGCGAATTATTGAGGAAACAGGTCAATGCCGGTGTTCGCGTGCGTTTGCTTACCAATTCGCTGGCGGCAACCGATGTCAGCTATGTCCACGGCGCTTATTCCCGCTGGCGTGAGACATTGATACGCCAAGGCGTCGAGGTGTATGAGTTGCGTCCTTTGCCAAAAAAGCCCTTGCCCTCTTTCCATTTGATCGGAAGTTCGCGGTCGAGCCTGCATGCCAAGGCGTTGATTCTGGACTCACGGCAGGTCTTCATTGGCTCGATGAACCTTGATCCGCGTTCGGTTTATCTGAATACGGAAACCGGAATCCTGATTGATTGTCCCGAACTGGCCGTGGATCTGCTCGCCAGTTTTGAGCGCATGATATTGCCAGACATGAGCTACCAAGTGTATGCAGGGGATGAGCCGGGACAGTTACTGTGGTCAGGCCGGCAGGAGGGGCGGGCGGTCCAGTTGCAGAGGGATCCCGGCGCGGGATTCTGGCGTCGCTGGAAAGCAGCATTCCTGGGTAAGATGGTGCCGGAAAGCATGCTGTAAACCCGCGTTTTACGCCAGAAGGCGCCCATTGATCAATAAAAGACGAATTTGATGCTGAGCAGCATCAGGGTCATTCCCAGTAACGGGCGGATGACCCTTTCCGGCATCCGTGAGCTGAGATGAGTACCGGCAATGATGGCGGGAATGGAGCCGATCAGCAGCATCGACAGCAGGTGGTAATCCACATTGCCCATCTTGGCATGGGCAATGCCCGCCACCAGGGTCAGGAAAACGGCGTGCGTCACATCCGTGCCGATGATCTTGATGGTCGTGAGGGCAGGGTACAGGCTTAGCAGGACTACCACACCGAAAGCCCCGGCGCCCACCGAAGACAAGGTTACCAGAACGCCCAAGGCCAATCCCATCAGCACGGTGGCCTGGGTGTGGTTTTGGTTCACCCAGGTACGGAAACGGCTTTTGACCGGCTTGGCGTCATGAAGCTTCTGCAGTCGCCCCTTGAAAATCAGGGAGAAGGCGGTAACCATCAGCATCAGCCCCAACGCCACGGTCATGACGCCCTTGTAATTGTTGGCGTTGCCAAACCATGCATGCAAAGCCCATGCGGTGAGCAGTGAGGCCGGAATGGAGCCGAGCGCCAGCCAACCCACCACCGGCCATTCAATGTTCTTTTTCTGGAAATGGACGACAGCGCCACTGGACTTGGTGATGGCGGCATACAGCAGGTCAGTCCCGATAGCTGTTGGCAAGGGCACGCCCAGCATGGTCAGCAAGGGAGTCATCAGTGAGCCGCCGCCCACGCCTGTCAGTCCGACACAGAGACCGACCAAGGCACCGGCCATAATAAACCCCAAATCCGGAGACATCGTG
>CAZPZK010000310.1:0-4190 GCA_964591095.1 uncultured Moraxellaceae bacterium
GACCGTGGGTCGGGCGCTGGACAACGGCAGCGCCAGTGCGGAAATGATCTCCCTGATCAAGCGCAACAATTGCGGCAAGGCGCTGGACATCGCCCGGACCGCCCGCGACATGCACGGCGGCAACGGGGTCTCGGATGAGTACGGGGTGATCCGCCACATGCTGAACCTCGAAGCGGTCAATACCTATGAGGGAACGCATGATATCCATGCCCTGATCCTGGGCCGCCTGGTGACGGGAATTTCCGCATTCTGACTCCGGAGCGTCACACGGCTGTCAAGCCGTTTGCGGCATCATGCTAATATCCAGATTATATGTAAGGAATTATCATGCTGCCGATCAACCGTTTTTCCGATCTGATGAGCCGCGCCCGCTTGCTGGGCGAGGTCAGCGCGGCGGTGGTTCACCCCGTGTCCGACATGGTGCTCCGTTCGACGCTGACGGCCCGGAGCCTGGGGCTGATCCGTCCCGTGCTGGTGGGGCCGGAAGCCCGCATCCGGGCCGTTGCCGAACAGGCCGGACTGGATCTGGCGGATATCCGCATTCTGGATACCGAGCACAGCCACGCGTCTGTGGAGACAGCTGCCCGCCTGGCGCGGGAGGGTCAGGTGGAGTTGCTTGTCAAGGGTTCGACCAGTACCGATGAACTGATGTCGGTGCTCGTGGAGGTCTCCAACGGTATGCGCACCGCACGTCGCATGAGCCATGTCTTTGTCATGGAAGTCAGTACCTACCGCAAACTGCTGCTGATCACCGACGGGGCGCTCAATGTCACGCCGGACCTCGCCGCCAAGCGCGATATTGTCCAGAACGCCATTGATCTGGCCCATGCCTTGAGCATCGATCTGCCCAAGGTGGCCATCCTGTCCGCTCAAGAGAAAGTGAAACCCTCCATTCCGTCCACCATCGATGCCGCCGCACTGTGCAAGATGGCGGACCGGGACCAGATTACCGGCGGGCTGCTCGATGGTCCGCTGGCCTTTGACAATGCCATTTCCGCCGATGCCGCGCGGGTGAAGGGCATCCGTTCGGAAGTGGCCGGCGATGCCGATATCCTCCTGGCCCCGGATCTGGAGGCCGGGAACCTGCTGGCCAAACAGCTTTCGTACCTGGCCTCGGCGCGGGCGGCCGGGATTGTCATGGGCGCCCGTGTGCCGATCGTGCTGACCAGCCGCTCTGAAAAGGAGGAGGGACGGGTGATCTCGCTGGCGCTGGGCGTGCTGGTGGCGCACCACCGGAGAAAGCCGAGATGAACGTACTGACCTTCAATGTGGGTTCCTCTTCTCTGAAGGCGGCGCTCTATGAGGGCTGGAGTCCCCGGCCCCGGGTAGCGCTGGATGTCGATCTGCCATCGGGGCGTATCCAGGCTGCGCAGGGGCTTCCTGACGGCTTCAGGGAGGGGGAGGGGGGCGCCGCTGCGATGGTGGTCGCGGATCGTTTGCTGGCGGCGCTGGAACAGTCTGGTACGGGTGTGGATGTCTGCGGTCACCGCGTCGTGCATGGGGGTGACCGCGATGCTCCGGCCAAGGTGGATGAGGCGCTCATGGAAGAAATGGAACGCCGGGCACCGCTCTGTCCGTTGCACCAGCCGCCGGCACTGGCGGTGGTGGCCGGTTTGCGGCGGCTTCGCCCTGACCTGCTTCAGGTTGCGGCCTTCGACACCGCCTTCCACGCCGCCCAGCCGCCCTTGTGGCGGGAATTCGCCCTGCCCGCCGGGTTGCGCCAGAAGGGAATCCGCAGCTACGGTTTTCATGGTCTGTCCTGTCAGTCGATCATGAGGCAGTTGGCGGAAAAGGATCCTGACATGGCGTCGGGTCGGCTGATAATTGCCCATCTGGGCAACGGGTCCAGCCTCACGGCGGTTCTGGAGGGGAAGAGCCAGGCTACCACCATGGCGTTCAGCGCACTGGAGGGTGTCCCCATGGGGACTCGCTGCGGCCGACTGGACCCTGGCGTTCTGCTTTACTTGCTGGAGCAGGGCTGGGATTTGCCGCGACTCAACCGGTTGCTGTACCGGGAGTCGGGCCTGCTGGGGCTTTCCGGTATTGCCAGCGACATGCGGGTGCTGATGCGCAGCGGCACTCCGGAAGCCGGGTTCGCGATCGACTATTTCATTGACCGGGTGGCACGGGAAGCCGCATCGCTGGCGACTGTACTCGGCGGGCTGGACGGGCTGGTCTTCACGGGGGGCATCGGGGAGCACCAGCCGGCCATTCGCGCCGGGGTGGCAAGCCGGTTGGCCTGGATGGGAGTGGCGATTGACAGCCGTGCCAATGAGGAAGGCGTCGAGCGGATAACCGCGCCGGATTCCCGGGTTGATATCCGGGTCATGGTAACCGATGAGCAGGATGAACTGCGACGCGCGGCGCTGCGGATCGCGACCGGGTTGCCGCACCCTCACCCCTGTCACAAGGATGACAATAGACCGTAACAAATCTGTGGATAATAGAGGATGACTAGTCTGCTAACGGGCATAGAATTAACGGATGCGGGCCCGCCTGGCGTGGCCCGGTATGGACACTGAAATCCTGGCTTTTTTAACGATCGGAGATACCCGCCATGAACACCAACTTCCTGGACAACCTGAGCGAACAGGCCCGCAAGATGTATGAGCCGCTGACCCGCATGAATCAGGTGATGCTGAAAAACGCCGAGCGCATGACCGAATTTTCGCTCAACACCATCAAGAACTATTCCGAAATGGGCCTGAACCATCTGCGTCATGCCTCGGAAGTTAACACCCCGGAGGCGGCGACTGACTTCAGCACCAAGCAGGCCGAACTCGTGAACACCATCAGCCAGCAGATCCTGGAGGACGCCCAACGCCTGACCGAACTGGGCAATGCCATGCGCAATGACCTGATGGAAGTGATGGGCGAGACCTACAGCAAGGCCACGGCGGACATGCAGGCGGCAATGAACCCCGGCGCTGACAAGCCCGTCGCCGAGGAGAAGGCAGCCGAGCCCGCCAAGGCATCCAAGTCCGCCAAACCGGCCGCCTGAGCGAAAACAGGAGATCGGGATGGAAGATTCATCGCGGAAGCCGGAAGTGAATCCGGCGGATGGTTTCAGCCGGCTTTTCGAACAGATGTTGCAGATGAGCCAGCGCCTGGCGTCCGAAGCGGCGCGGATGAACTCCCAGGCGAACAGTACCGGCAATTCGGTGCTGTTCGATGTGATGGAAGGCTGGCGCCGCTTTGGCGGCACGGCCGCCGAACATCCCGGTCACCTGATCGACAGCCAGATGCAGTTGTGGCGCGGCCAGATGCAGCTGTGGCAGAACACCCTGCTGCGCCTGGCCGGTCAACCGGTGGCGCCGGTGGCGCAGCCCGACAAGGGCGACCAGCGTTTTACCGACCGCGAGTGGACGGACAATCCCTTGTTCGACTTCCTCAAGCAGTCCTACCTCTTGACCGCGCGCGGCATGATCGACTCGGTGAATGCCGTCGAAGGGATTGATGACAAGACACGCCAGCGCCTGCTGTTTTTCACGCGGCAATGGATCAATGCCGTGGCGCCCAGCAATTTCCTGATGACCAATCCGGAAGTGCTGCGCTTGACCTTGGAGTCGGGCGGGCAGAACCTGGTGCGCGGCCTGGAGCAACTGGCGGAAGACATGGAAAAGAGCGCCGATACGCTCAACATCCGCATGACCGACACCAGCGCTTTCCGGCTGGGCGAGAACATCGCCACCACGCCGGGCAAGGTGGTCTTCCGTAACCGCATGATAGAGCTGATCCAGTACACGCCCACCACGGAGACCGTGCATCGTCGTCCCTTGGTGCTGGTGCCGCCCTGGATCAACAAGTTTTACATCGCCGACCTGCGCGAGAAGAATTCCTTCGTGCGCTGGGCGGTGGAACAGGGGCATACCCTGTTCGTGATTTCCTGGGTCAATCCGGGCCGCAATTATCGGGATGTCCGCATTGATGATTATCTGCTGGAGGGCGTGATTGCCGCGCTGGACCAGGTGCAGGCGATTACCGGTGAGCGCTCGGCCAACCTGATCGGCTACTGCGTGGGCGGCATGCTGCTGGCCCTGACCGTGGCTTGGCTGCAGGCGCGGGGCGAAAGCGACCGCATCGCCAGCGCCACCTTCTGGGCCACCATTTTCGACTTCAGTGATCCGGGTGATATCGGGGTGTTCATCGACGAGCAGATCGTCGGCGCCATCGAGAAGGAACTGGACCGC
>CAZPZK010000311.1:0-260 GCA_964591095.1 uncultured Moraxellaceae bacterium
GTGCCGGGCAGTGAGGCCAATGCCCGGAGCGCCGCCGCCAGTTGCTCGCGCGGTTGCCCCAGATTGGCTCCCAGGCCGATAAAGGCAGGGAAAATCATGCCTCGCCGGACTCCGGGGCCGGTTGCGCGCCGTGGGCCGGTTGTTTCTTGCCCGGCTTGCGCTTGCTGGATGCCGGACGGTCCAGTTGACGCAGCATCTGTTCCCGATGGTCGTCGTGGGCGGAGTGGTATTCTTCCCACCACACGGCCATGCCCTGGGTG
>CAZPZK010000311.1:270-4176 GCA_964591095.1 uncultured Moraxellaceae bacterium
CACCGGTCTGCTCACGCAGCAACAGGAAGTCGAAGGCGGCTCGAAAACGCGGACTGGCCAGCAACTCCGGCACCTGGCGCGATTTGGGACGTTGCAGGCGCGGTTGCATTTCCCAGATTTCGCGGACGGTCTGGCTGGCATGCTTGGGGATGGCGGTGCGCTGGTACTGTTGGCCAAGGGCTTGTATGGAGGCCTGCTGATAGGCGGGCAAGAGCATTTCACCGGCATCCAGGCGCTGTTGCAGAATGTCTTGCTGCAAGTCCCACAGCAGGACGGCATAAAAAAAGGCGGGATTGACCGTTTTGCCCTGACGCAGGCGGTCATCGGTGTTGCGCGCCGCCAGGGTGACCAGCGAGGGCAAATGACCGCTTTCCCGGATATGCGGGAACAATTGCGACAACAGGCCGGAAAAATGCAAGCCCGGCATCAGGACGTCAAGGTGGCCGCAACTGAACAGTTTCAGGCTTTCGTCATAGAGCCGGTGATGCGAAATGCTGCCCAGCAGGTAGGCCAGCCCCCGGATGGGCGCGGCGGTGCTTTTTTCGAGTGAAAAGCCGAGCTTGGCGGCAAATCGAAGCGCGCGCAGCATGCGCACCGGGTCTTCGCGGTAACGGACGGCGGCATCGCCGATCATGCGCAGCTTGCGGGCGCGGAGATCCTTCATTCCATTGGCAAAATCCAGGACTTCGCCGGTTAGTGGCTGGTAATACAGGGCATTGATAGTGAAGTCGCGGCGCAGGGCATCCTGATCGATACGACCCCAGACATTGTCGCGCGTGATCATGCCGCGATCCGAGGTCTGGCCATGACTGCCTTCGTGATGCGGTGCGCGAAAGGTGGCGACTTCGACCATGTGCCGGTGGTGATAGACGTGCGCCAGCAGGAAGCGGCGGCCGATGATCTGGCATTGGCGGCCGAAGACGTGCTTGATCTGGTCGGGCGTGGCGTTGGTCGCGATGTCAAAATCCTTGGGATGCAGGCCGAGAAGGCTGTCACGGACACTGCCGCCCACGACGTAGGCGGCAAAGCCGGCGGCATCCAGCTGCTTGACGACATGATGGGCGGCGTCGCTGAAATCCACCGGGTCCATGCCGGAGTCGGTATCCCGGTAAATGACGGGTTGCAGGGGAGAAGGGTGTTTGCTCATGAAACGGTAAGGTTTCCTGGTTTGGCGATTTTCAAGGCGCTAATGATAGCAAGTTTTTCTTCGCGTCGTGATGATAACGGAAGGCGGTCGTCAAGGGGGCTTTTGTGAACAGGGAAAGGGAATAACAGAGGCGCGGGGACCGGAGTCCCCGCGTGCGCTGAGTTGACCTCAAGTTATTGGTTTTTTTGGCGGATTATTGTTGTTGTCAGTCATTGCTGATCGGCGCGTTGGTCTTGTTGTTCGCCATCGTCTCAGCTTGCGGATGGCGTTCGCCATGCGTCATTGTTGTTTTTGATTTGAGTTATGGGGTGCGCCGGTCATTATTGTTGTTGGCGTCACTCCTGTAATATTGCATGACTCATGCCAACTTATGGATTAAATGAAGAAATCCTTTTTTTTTAATGGGTTGCATGTCGGAAGCCGCGACTGATAACCGCCCGATTGTACATGCTGGTAACATCCTGACAATGTCAGGGTAACAATGCCGGGTGGGGCGGTAACAGTCCGGTTACCGTGTGTTACCGTTTGCGGGCGTCGTTTTCCGGCCGTCAGTTGTCGCTATCCGGCGTGCTGGTGGATCGGCGGCGGGGAATGCCAAGGCGCTGGCGCCGTTCCCACAGGGATTTGCGGCTGATGCCGAGTTTGCGCGCCAGCTCGGTTTCTGACATCTGTTCCTGATGGGCAAGCACGAAGCTCTGGAAATAATCTTCCAGCGACAAACCGGCCGGGGGATCCGGCACCTCATTGACGTTGACGGCGGGTGCATGGGCGGAAGCCGGGGTGCCAGGTGTCACGGCGGCGCTTTCATCCAGCATCGGCACATCCACTTCGATGGCCAGCAAATCCGGCGTGATCTCGTCGTCATCGGCAAGGATTACGGCGCGCTCAATGGCGTTTTCCAGTTCACGAACATTGCCGGGCCACTTGTAGGCCAGCATCGCATGCGCCGTGGCGGCATGAAAGCGCAGACGTTTGACATTCAACCGTTCGCAGGTCTTGGCCAGCAGGAATTCGGCAATCTCAATGATGTCATGGCCGCGTTCCCGCAGGGGAGGCAGGGCCAGTTCCACCACATTGAGGCGGTAATACAGGTCTTCGCGGAAACGGCCTTCAGCCGCCAGTTGCTTGAGGTTGCGGTGGGTGGCCGCGACCAGGCGGATATCGACGGTGCGGGTTTGCGTGGCGCCGAGGCGGCGAACTTCCTTTTCCTGCAGCAAACGCAGCAGCCGCGCCTGGGCTTCCAGCGGCAACTCCCCGATTTCATCCAGAAACAGCGTGCCGCCGTCGGCGGCTTCAACCAGCCCCTTACGCTGGGTATTGGCGCCGGTAAACGCGCCCTTTTCGTAGCCGAACAATTCGGCTTCGATCAGCGATTCGGGGATGGCGGCACAGTTGACGGAAATCAGCGCATGATCCCGTCGCGGACTTTGCTGGTGCAGGGCGCGGGCCACCAGTTCCTTGCCGGTGCCGGACTCGACGCGAACCAGCACGGTGGATGACATCGGCGCAACCTTGCTGATGCGGCGGAACAATTCCTGCATCGGCGTCGAACTGCCGATAATGCCGCTTTCCGGGGCCGCGACGGCCTGGCGAAGCGCCGCGTTCTCGGTGCTCAGTTTTTGTTCGCGCAGGATTCGGGAGACGCTGAGCAGCATTTCATCATGGTCAAAAGGCTTGGAGATATAGTCAACCGCGCCCTGCTTCATGGCGTCGACGGCGGATTTGAGGGTCCCGAAGCTGGTCATGATCAGGACAGGCGCCGGTTTGGCCATGTCGATCAACGTGGTGCCGGGCTCGCCAGGCAGCCGCAGGTCGGTAATCACCAGGTCGAATTCCGGCAGACGGAAGTTCTCGGCCGCCTGATGCACCGAGGCGGCTTCGCTGACCAGGTAGCCATTGCGCTCCAGCAGCCGCTTCAGGCTGCTGCGGATAATGGCTTCGTCTTCCACGACCAGAATATGATGCTTCACGTTCAACGTTCTCCGTCGGTTGCGCCGGGCTCGCAGGCGGGCAGGGTCAGTTGCACGATGACGCCATGCCCCTGGTCATAATCGGCCTTGTCCATCAACTGGATGCGGCCGCCGTGTTCACCGATGATGCCGTGCACCAGGGCCAGGCCAAGACCGGTGCCCTTGCCGGTTTCCTTGGTGGTGACAAAAGGCTCGAACAGGCTGTCGCGGATGGTGCCTGCCGGCAAGCCGTGCCCGAAGTCCTCGACTTCAATGTGAATCATCGGACCATTGGGCCGTGCTTCCACCAGGATATGGCTGCCGGGCGGGCTGGCGTCGCGAGCATTGTTGAGCAGGTTGATGAAGACCTGCGTCAAGCGCGGCCCATTGGCGCGAACCATGAGTTCCTCGGGGCAGAAATTATCGAAATGGTAGTCCTTGCTGCCGGTCAGCATCAACAACTGGATGGCTTCGTTGACGGCGTGAAACAGGTTGACCGGTTCATACGAATAGGAGGCGACTTGCTGGTCGGCGCGGGCAAAGCCCACCAGGGATTTGACAATCTCGCTGACGCGCTTGGTTTGGGTAAGGATTTGCTCGCTCGCCTCGCGGGTTTCATCCTCCAGGCTCTCGGCCTTGAGGTTTTGCGCCAGGCAGGCAATGCCGGTAATCGGATTGCCGATTTCGTGCGCGACGCCAGCGGCAAGCCGTCCGATCGCGGCCAGGCGTTCGTTATGGGCCAACTGCGCTTCCAGACGGTCCAGTTCGGTTACGTCTTCCAGCACGATGACCTGGCTGCCGCCCATGTCC
>CAZPZK010000312.1:0-4171 GCA_964591095.1 uncultured Moraxellaceae bacterium
GGATTTGGCCGAGCAGCACCTGCAATTGCAGCAGGATGTTGCGCCAGCCCTGCGCTTGGTGGAGTTGGCGGACAGTCTGCTGGTGCAGCATGCCGATCCCGGGTTGACCCTGTTGCGCGAGGCGCTCGCCGCGGATCGGCTGACCCTGCTGACCGCGCAGCAACTCGACCGGGTAGGGTTGTCACTTCGCCTTGATGCCCTCAAGCAGCAGGCAACCCGCGTCACGCTGCCCCTGCAGGCCGGTCAGTCACAGCCGGGATATCGCGCCGCGCCAACCGTGCCCGCGGTCGGCGTTTGGGAGAAAGGCTGGCAGGCTTTTCGCAGTCTGATCACCATTAGGCATTATGATGCCCCGGTTCGACCGCTCCTGTCTGATGACCAGCGCTGGCTGCTGCAGCAGTCAGTCTATCTGGAGCTGACCCAGGCCCAGCTGGCGCTGTGGCGCAACCAGGAGGGGCGATACCGGCAAAGTCTGACGGATGTCCGCTTGCTGCTCAAGGACTATGCCGGCCGCGATGCCGCCCTGTCCGCCCAACTGGAGGAGCTGACGCAGCTGGCCGCCGTCGAATTGCCGGTAGTACCCTTGGTGCTGCCCCGTTCCCGACAGGCACTTTCCGCGCTGAAGGAACTGCATCCGGTGACGGTGGCCGGAGAAGTGAGGCCATGACCCTGTTCCTGATGATCCTGGTCATCCTGCTGTTGGGCGGCGGATTGGGCTGGCTTTTCCTGCACGACCCCGGGTATGTCCTGATTGCCTGGAACCAGACTTCGGTCGAGTTCTCCCTGAGTCTGGCGGTAATTTTTCTGGTGGTCGCCGCGGTGGCCGGCCTGATCCTGCTGGAGGTGCTGCTGGGAGTCTTCGGGTTGCGCAAACTGCTGTCGCGCTGGTCGGAGCAATGGCGGGGCAAGCGGACACAGCGACTGCTGGCCGAAGGGACTTCGCTCTGGATGCGGGGCGATCTCCTGCGCGCCGAAAAAAAACTCCAGCAATCCGCTCGCCTCGCCACGACGCCACTGGCGGCAGTCTGGCTGGCCAGTGAGTGTGCCCGTACCCGCCAGCAGCATCGTTTGGCTGAAGAATACCTGGACGAAGTGGCGGGTCGCATCGGGCACCTTCCGCTGGAGTTGATGCGCCTGCGGATCTGGATGGACAGCGGGCGCTGGGAGGCCGCCGCCGCCCGCCTCAAGTCTCTGCTGGGCCACTATCGCAAGGAGCCGGCCCTGGCGGAAATGTTGATCGATGCCTTGATCCGCCTGCAAGCCTGGGAGGAGTTGTCGGATTGGTTGCCGCGATTGGCCGGCGCCTTGGGGCGGGAGCGCAGTCAGGCGCTGGCTATTTCCGCGCATCGCGAAGTCATGACCTGGCTGGCAACGACGGGAGGCCGGATGGAGCGCGCGTCGGCCCTCCGCCGCCTGAAAGAGTACTGGTCGGCATTGTCGCCGGCGCTGCGGGCGCAGCCTGAATTGGCGGAGTCATGCGCGGAGGGCATGGCAAAACTCGGCTTTGACGATGAGGCGGAACAACTGACGCGTGAGACACTTGAGCGACAGTGGCATCATGGACTGCTGCTGCTTTACGGCCGCCTTAGGACCTCCTTCCCCGATCAGGCTCTGAAGAAGGCCCTGTCATGGCAATCACGCCATGCCGGCAGTCCGGTATTGTGGTTGACCCTGGGGCGCTTGCATCTGCAAAACCGCGACTGGCAATCCGCCCGTGAATGCTTTGAGCACAGTCTGAGTCTGGGCAAGAGTACCGAAGCCTATGCCGAATACGTGAGGCTGCTTCAACACCTCAACGATCCCGAGGCAATCCATTATCTGGTGGCCGGTCTGCAGCAATTGACAAACCGTCCATTGCCGCCGCTGCCCATGCCTTAGCCCGTCAGTCCTTTCGATCGTGCTTCGCTCCGAAGTTCAAGGGAGGGATGCGGTGCTGGCGGATAAACGGGCTCTCATGGCGTCAACATCCAGTCGCTCCAGAAAACCGGGATTGCTTCGCCAGATGCGATTGAAGCGGAAGTCAAACATTTCGGTGATGGCCTGGGGCGCAGTCCACCCCTGAAGCACCATGCGGTAGGTGGCCACGGCGTAGCCGGTACGGTCGCGGCCCTGTTGGCAATGGACGTAAATCACCTCACCCCGGCGTTTTGCCGCCTCTACCTCACGCAGGAAGACCAGCAACTGTTCAGGGTCGGGCCGCCAGGCTTTCATCGGAATCTGCACGATCCGGAGGCCGGTCCCCGATGCCATCGGCGCGTCGCTGTTGTCGTCACCCATCCTCAAGTTGATGATGGTGGTCACGCCGGCCGTCGCCAGACTGCGAAATCCGCTGGCGTCAGGCTGGGCCCCTCGCCAAAGCACGTCGGAAACCCGGGAAAAATTGACGACCCCGGGCAGGCAATCATCGCAGGGAATGGCGGACTGGGGGTGAGGCAGGGCGAGGGGAGGGGAGGCGCAGCCCAGCAGACTGCAAGACAGCAGGCAGACAAGGGAGTACGCAGCACGGGAGCCAAGGACAGGGAGCACAAAAAATATCCGATAAACGGGGTTTCCAGAAAATACTGTAAGACTTGCCAAGCCAGAACGCAATCTATACAATTCGCGGCGCTGAAAGTGGCAATCCCCCGCGTTGCCGCTCAATAGTTACCAGCGTGGAACCATTGTGAGCCGACCTCAGCCGCTCGTCGACCCAACACCAGCCTGGCGCCTCCTGAAGGGGCAGGCGGTGGTCGCCATTGCTTTGACCTTGCTGGTCATGCTGTCGGGGCTTCACTCCGGGGTTTCCGCCGGTATCGGCGCGGGAATCGCAGTTGCCGGCAGTGCCTATTTCGCTGTGCAGGCCTTTCGTCATGCCGGAGCAGGTTCAGCCAGGCAGATCGTTAAAAGTTTCTATAAGGGTGCGGCAGGCAAGTTTGCCTTGACTGTCCTCCTGTTCGCCGCCGCCTTTGGCATGATCCCGGATCTGCGGGCGGGCTGGGTGTTGACCGGTTTCTTTTTGGTGCAGCTTGTGGCGTGGCTCAGTCCCTTGCGGGATGCGCTGCGCGACAGGTCCTAACGGGTGCAGTTATGGCTGGAAATTCCGCGGAGTACATTAAGCATCACCTTACCAACCTGACCTACGGCGAGTTGCCGGCGGGTTATGTGCGTCATGGCGAGCACGGGCAGGAAGTCCTGACCGAGGCGACCTGGACCGTGGCGCATAACGGTGATGAAGCCCATGCCATGGGTTTCAAGGCGATTCATCTTGATTCGATGGGATGGTCCATCGGTCTGGGGCTTATTTTTTGCCTGATTTTCCGCATGGTGGCCAAGAAAGCGACCAGCGGCGTCCCGGGCGGCCTGCAGAACTTTATTGAAACCATCGTTGAATTTGTTGATACCAATGTCCGTGACACTTTTCACGGCAAGTCTTCCCTGATCGCTCCGCTGGCGCTGACCATTTTCTGCTGGATCTTCCTGATGAATTTCATGGACCTGATCCCTGTCGACTTCATTCCCTCCGCCGCGCAGGCTTTGGGACTGCATTACATGAAGGTCGTTCCGTCCACGGATCCCAATATCACGCTGGGTATGTCGATTTCGGTTTTCCTGCTGGTTCTGTTCTACAGCATCAAGATGAAGGGTGTGGGTGGGTTCGCCGGTGAACTGGCGTTGAATCCGTTCAACCCGAGCAATCCCGTGCTCAAGGCGTTCTTCATTCCCATCAACCTGATTCTGGAAGGTGTGACGCTGATTGCCAAGCCGGTATCCCTGGGCCTGCGACTGTTCGGCAACATGTATGCCGGTGAGTTGATTTTCATCCTGATCGCGCTGCTGCCGTTCGGTCTGCAGTGGATGCTGTCGGTGCCCTGGGCCATCTTCCACATTCTGGTCATCACGTTGCAGGCATTCATCTTCATGATGCTGACCATCGTGTACCTGAGTATGGCCAGTGAGCATCACTGATAACCCTTTTCCCCTTTAAACACTACGACGCAGAGGTAATTACAATGGAAACCGTGATTGGCTTGACCGCTATCGCCGCCGCTATCCTGATCGCTTTCGGTGCCCTGGGTACCGCCGTGGGCTTCGGCCTGCTGGGTGGCAAGTTCCTGGAGGGCGTTGCACGTCAGCCTGAACTGGCTCCGCAACTGCAAGTGAAGATGTTCATTGTCGCTGGTCTGCTGGATGC
>CAZPZK010000313.1:0-4168 GCA_964591095.1 uncultured Moraxellaceae bacterium
TTCGGACAGCTTCACCTATTCAGTGTATGACGAGAATCTGGTTTCCTCGAATACCGCGTCGGTTCAGATCATCAATGGCGCGCCCAAGGAAGGCACTGGTGGCGGAAGCACGGGATGGTTGTCCTTGGGTGTTTTGGGTATCCTGGCATTACGCCGTTACAGATCCCGCAAGGAAAAAGCATGACTCCGATGTTTGGCCGTCTGTTGCGGCTTGTTCTGATTTCCTTTCTGCCGGTCACAGTCCATGCTCAGGCCGTGACCGGGGCCACAGCCGACGCCACCGTCAAAAGCACGGAGCTGGTACAAGTTCTCAGCGTGGATGGTCTTGAACAGCCCGGCGCCCTTTTCGGCAGCCTGCGCATGGCGTTACCGCTCTCCCCGGGCGAACATGTCATCAGTGTGCGTTACAACCAGTTGTTCCAGCTGGGAGCCGATGATCATGACATCGTGAAATCACCGCCGCTCGCCTTTCGCTTCACGGCTGAACCCGGGAAGCTGTACGAGTTTCGCATTAATCCACCCAAGCGATATGATGACGCCCGGAAATTTGCCGCCAATCCCGACATCAAACTGGTTGACACCGTGTCCGGAGAAGCCCGTAGCGGTATTCTGATCAAGTCGTTGGGGCAGGCATCCTTGGTAGACACGATGGGCAAGGCGTTCCAAAGCGCTATGGACAATACGGAAAACTCCGCCAGCAACGGCACCCTCGAAAATCTGAAGGCGCTCTGGATGAGCGCCACACCGGCCGAGCGTCAGGCCTTTGCCGCTTGGCTCGCCGCTCAGGCTTCCCAACGCTGATCTTCGCGGGAAATCCATCATTGCATCCGCTCTCTTTGCGAGGCGGATGATGGCGACATGTTAAAATGCTGCCGCCTATCGACCTCCCGCAATTGAACCCGGATTGATGAAAACACCGAAACGACTCGAACCACTGCTCGAAGACGGACTGATCGACGAGGTCATCACCCAACTGAAAAGCGGCAAGGAGGCCACCGTCTATCTGGTTCGTTGTGGCCAGGAAAGGCGCTGCGCCAAGGTCTACAAGGATATTCAGCATCGCAGCTTCCGTCAGGCCAGCATGTATCGCGAAGGACGCAAGGTTCGCAATACCCGCGATGCCCGCGCCATGGCCCGCGGATCGCGTTTTGGCAAGCAGGAACAGGAAGAAACCTGGCAAAACGCGGAAGTCAGCGCACTGTACCGGCTGTCGGCAGCCGGAGTCAGGGTGCCTACTCCACATGGCTGCCATGATGGCGTCCTGCTGATGGATATGGTGGACGATGGCCATGGCCATCCCGCTCCCCGCCTCAGCGAAGTGGCGTTCAGTCCTGAAGAGGCGCTGTCCTGCCATCATCAACTGGTCCGTGAAGTGGTGCGGATGCTGTGCGCCGGCTTGGTTCATGGAGATCTTTCCGAGTACAACATCCTGATGGCGCCTGATGGGCCTGTGATTATTGACCTGCCGCAAGCGGTGGATGCCGCCGCCAATGCGCACGCCCGCACCATGCTGGAACGGGATATCCGCAATCTGGCCGGTTATTTCGGGCAATTCGCCCCGGAGTTGCTGGGCACGGCCTACGAACGTGAAATCTGGCAGCTATATGAGAACGGAGAACTGACGCCTGATACCCCGCTGACGGGTGAGGCGGAAGAGGATGAAACCCTCGTCGATTTGATCAGCCTGTTTCAGGCGATTGATGACGCCCGACGGGAAGAAGAAGAAAAACAGCGTCGGCTTAAGGAAGATCCGTGAAACTTCGCGGACGGGCAACGAAGCCCGTCCTTCGGGATGATTGACCCGGAGACGCCAAACCGTGAACAGGGGGCTTCCGGGTGACGGACATGCTCCTGACTAACCTGCCAATATCCCCAAGGGTTGCTTGGTGATGGCGATGCTGACCATGAACAGGAATACCAGGATGGCCGCCAGCAGGAAACCCGCCTTTTGAATCCCGCTCTTCGCCTTTCGGAACGCCATGACGCCCAGACCGATATACACCAGCAACAGCAACAGCTTTACATGAACAAAAGGCGGAAAGGCCTGACTGACCACCAACATGGCAATACCCGACAGCAACAGGAAGGTATCAATGACATGCGGACTGATCCGCACCCATTTTGCCTGTAGGATGGCGTTGCCTTGCAACAACCACCCGCCCCGAACCATGAAGAACAGGCCGCTGATGGCAACCAGCGTCATGTGCAAGTGCTTCAAACCGATATATACGTCCATGCTCACCCCTTCGGCGCATGCTGGCAAGCGGGACTCGCCGGCGCGGCGCCGGTCGCGGCCCATTCCGCCGGCGTATAGGTATGCAGCGCCAAGGCATGCAGACCGTTCTTCAATTCATCACCCAACTGGGCGTATACGGCTTGGTGGCGCTGCACCGCGCGCTTGCCTTCAAAGCAGGCGGCAACCAGCACGACCTTGAAATGGGTTTCCCGGTTGGGAGGTCCGCTGTGCAGGTGGGACTCGTTGATGACATCAAGAAAATCCGGGGCCAAAGCTGCCGCTAGGCGATCCCGGATGGTCTGCTGGCGTGACATGGACATCTCCTGAAAAATGGGCTGATCGTACCATAAAAGCCAGGACGCTGATTCCTGGGTACCGCTGAACACAATCATCAGCAAAGTTGATTTCAACAATAAATCAATATCACTTTTCTTAAGTTCAATCGCCCCCTATCATCCGCTTCGAAATCCGGGAGCCTCCCACCCGGCGCCCTAGACCCCGCGGAGAAAACCCATGTCAGCTTTCAATGAGGAAACCGTCCTCAGCGTGCATCACTGGAATGACACGTTGTTCAGTTTCACCACGACCCGTAACCCGACCTTGCGCTTCAAAACCGGCCAGTTCGTGATGATTGGCTTGATGGTGGACGGCAAGCCCTTGATGCGCGCCTACAGCGTGGTCAGCGCCCATTATGAGGATCATCTGGAGTTCTACAGCATCAAAGTACAGGACGGCCCGTTGACCTCGCGCCTGCAGCACCTGCAAGTTGGCGACAAGTTGCTGGTTTCCCGCAAGCCCACCGGCTCGCTGATCATGGACAACCTCAAGCCCGGGAAAAACCTGTACCTGCTGTCAACCGGAACCGGTCTGGCGCCTTTCATGAGCGTGGTGCGTGATCCCGAGTTCTATGAAGCCTTCGAGAAAATCATCCTGACGCACGGTGTGCGCTGGAAAAGCGAATTGGGGTACTTTGAACACATCACGGAAGACCTTCCCGAACACGAACATTTCGGGGACTTGGTGCGCGACCAGCTGATCTACTATCCCACCGTGACCCGTGATGAATTCGCGCGTCAGGGCCGATTGACCGACCTGATCGAGAACGGACAGATGTTTGAAGACATCGGCTTGCCACCGCTGAATCCGGAAACCGACCGTGTCATGATTTGCGGCAGCCCCGCCATGCTCAAGGATCTGGTCGAAATCCTGGAGAAACGCGGTTTTGTGGAAGGCACCAGCCATTCACCCGGTGATTATGTCATCGAACGCGCCTTTGTCGAAAAGTAATCCGGCTGCCGCCCCGGCACCTTCCGGGGCGGCTACCTTCCTTTACAAATCGCCTGCAACAGTATTCACTTCCAGCGGTCTAAGCCTGAATAACCCTACCGCCGGAGCCTCATCATGAATCACTGTCCACGCTGCACTCGCCGCCGCTTCATCGGTTCAGGTCTTGCCTTGGGCGTTGGCCTGCTGCTGCCAGACATGGCGGATGCCGGAGGTCTTTTTCATGCCGTGCAAGGCGCCATACGGGTCAATGGCCGGCTGGCCACCCCACGAACCCGCATCCATCCGGACGCGCGCCTGGATCTGGCGCCCGGCGCCTCCGCCAGTCTCGTGATGGGCGACAATGCCTTTTTGCTCAAATCCGGCGCCAGGGTCCAGTTGATTCCGCAAACCGGCGCCAAGGCCGCCTTATCCGGATTCCGCCTGATTACGGGTGGCTTGCTCGGAGTCTTTGGTCCCGGCCCCAAGAAACTGATTACGACCACCGCCACGATCGGCATTCGCGGTACCGGCGTCTATTTCGAATCCGGCAAGGAAGACAGTTATATCTGCCTATGTTACGGCGCCCTGGATCTGGAGGCCAACCAGCAACCAGGACAACTACAGGCTATGCAGGCAGCTCATCACGACGCGCGATCGATCACGGCC
>CAZPZK010000314.1:0-4153 GCA_964591095.1 uncultured Moraxellaceae bacterium
CCTATACCCCCGGCGAAACCGAAGCCAACACCCTGCTGTCGCCCAACCCCCGCGAAGTCAGCAACACCCTGATGGCGCGCGGTGAATTCAAGCCCGCCCCCAGCCTGAATTTCATTGCTGCCTCGTGGATCCAGTTCATGGTCCACGACTGGGTGGATCACGGCGCCAACCCGGCGGCCAACCCGATCAAGGTGCCCCTGCCCTCCGGCGATGTGCTGGGCAGCGGTTACCTGGATGTGCGCCGCACTCAGGCCGACCCCTCACGCACCAGCGCCGATGCCGGCAAGGTCAACACCTACCGCAACCATAACACGCACTGGTGGGACGGCTCGCAACTGTACGGCAGCAGCAAGGCCGCCAACGACAAGCTCCGCTCCTTTGTGGACGGCAAGCTGAAGATCAATGCCGACGGCACGCTGCCGACCGAACTGCTGAGCGGCAAGCCGGTGACCGGTTTCAATGAAAACTGGTGGGTGGGCCTGAGCATGCTGCACCAGATCTTCACCAAGGAACACAACGCCATTGCCACGATGCTGAAACAGAAGTATCCGACGCAGAGCGACCAATGGCTGTATGACCGTGCCCGCCTGATCAACGCCGCGCTGATGGCCAAGATTCACACCGTCGAGTGGACGCCCGCCATCATCGCCAATCCGGTCACTGAGCGCGCCATGTACGCCAACTGGTGGGGCCTGATCGGCGACCGCTCCGGCCGTGACAAGTACCAGGCGGAAGTTCGCGCCATCAAGGACGACCTGGCGAAGACCGACTCGTTCCTGAAAACGATTCTCGGCTTCAATCCGGCGCTGGCGGACGGTGTCGGCTCCTCCTTCCTTGATCACGCCCTGGCCGGCCTGGTTGGCTCCGCGCAGTCCGACAATGCCGGCACGCCGTATACGCTGACAGAGGAATTCGTCGCCGTCTACCGCATGCACCCGCTGATGCGCGACAAGGTGGACATCTACGATATCGGCTCCAACGAAGTCGCGAAGTCGGTACCGCTGCCCAACACCCGCGACCGTGACGCCGAAAGCCTGCTCGCCAGCGAGAAATCCGACCGCCTGTGGTACTCCTTCGGCATCACCCACCCCGGCGCGCTGACCCTGAACAACTACCCCAACTTCCTGCGCAACCTGTCGGTGCCGCTGGTGGGCAATATCGACCTCGCCACCACGGACATCCTGCGCGACCGTGAGCGCGGCGTGCCGCGCTACAACACGTTCCGCCGTCAGATCGGCCTCAATCCGATCACCAAGTTCGAGGACCTGACCACCGATGCGGCAACACTGACCAAACTGAAGACCCTCTACAGCAACGATATCGAAAAGATCGACACGCTGGTGGGCATGCTGGCGGAAACAACGCGGCCGGACGGCTTCGCCTTTGGCGAAACCGCCTTCCAGATCTTCATCCTCAACGCCTCGCGCCGGTTGATGACCGACCGCTTCTACACCAAGGACTACCGCCCGGAAATCTATACGCCGGAGGGCATGGACTGGGTGGAAAACACGACGATGGTCGATGTGCTGAAGCGCCACAACCCGACCCTGGCCCTGAGCCTGACCGGCATGGACAACGCCTTCAAGCCGTGGGGCCTGAACATGCCGGCGGATTACGAGAAATGGCCGGCGAGCGCCAAGGCGGACCACTTGTGGGTCAACGGCGCCCGTCGCACCCAGTACAAGACCACCATGCCTAGCCTGAAAAAGGTGGATACCGGCGGCCTGATCAGTTCCATCCTGTGGAAAAAGGTACAAACGCGCACCGACGTGGCTCCGGCCGGCTATACCAAGCCGATCCATCCCTACGGCGCCATGGCCAAGGTGAAGTTCGTGCCGGTGACCGGCAATGGCTACACCGGTCTGTTTCAGGGCGCGGATCACGGCCTGCTGCGCCTCTCGGTTACCGAAAACCCGAGCGAAGGCGCCTTCCAGCCCGGTCTGGCGCTGAAACTTTTTGTTGACGGCAAGCCGTCCGAAAACGTCTCCGCGCTGTATACCCTGGCCGGTCAGGGCGCCAACTACAACTTCTTTGCCAACGAGTTGTCCAACTATGTGTCGCCGGACATCAACAACGCCGCCAGCACCATCCTGTTCTCCGCCGTCAGCGCCAAGCCGACACTGGTGATCATGAACGATATGGCGGAGGTGACGCAGAAGGGCGCGGTGGTCGCCACCCCGAAAGCGCCGACACAAATCTACTTTGTGCCGCGCAGCGAGGTGAAGACCAAGTTTGCCACGACCGCGCATGACTTCCGCTACGATCTGGCGACACTGGGAACCGGCACCCCGGTGTATGACGTCTATGCCACCTCGGCAGAGATCAAGACCTCCATCTTCCCGTCGACCAACACGCAGTACGCCAATGAGCGCCGCGCCGGCGCCCGGAAGATCGGGACGCTGGAACTGACCTCGCCGATGATCGTCTCCGCGTTTGGCGATCAGGGCGTGTTCTTCAAGCACCAACGGAACGAGGACAAGTAACTCCTTCCTCCAACCCACCAGAATGACAAAGCCCCCTGACGGGGGCTTTGTCATTCTGGCGCGCGGAGAAGCCGCGGTTTCAGGAGACAAGCCGGCGGGCAATCGCCGTCATCAGCTGCTCGGCAATGCCAAAGCCGTAACGGGCGTCAATCTCACGGATGCAGGTCGGACTGGTGACATTGACCTCGGTTATGTAATCACCAATCACATCCAGCCCCACGAACAGCAGGCCGCGACGGCGCAACTCCGGCCCCACCTGCGCCGCCAGCCAGTAATCGCGGGGCGTCAGCAGTTGTGGCACGCCGCTGCCGCCCGCCGCCAGATTGCCGCGCGTCTCCCCTTGCGGCGGCACCCGCGCCAGGCAATAGGGCACGGGTTCACCGTCAATGAGCAGGATGCGCTTGTCACCCTTGACGATCTCGGGGATGAAGCGCTGCGCCATGATCGGCAAGCTTCCGTCCCTCGTCAGGGTCTCCAGCGTCGCGCCGATGTTGAGCCCGCCGCGCTGCAAGCGGAAAATGCCGGTGCCGCCCATGCCGTCCAGCGGCTTGACGATGACATCGCCCTGTTCGTCCACGAAATCGCGGATGCGCGCCATGTCGGATGACACCAGCGTCGGGGACATGCAGTGCGGAAAAAACGTCGCGAAGAACTTCTCGTTGCAGTCGCGCAAGGACTGCGGCCTGTTCACCACCCGCACGCCGGCGGCTTCGGCGCGCTCCAGGATATAGGTGGTGTAGATGAAGCGCATGTCAAACGGCGGGTCCTTGCGCATCAGCACCACCTGCATGTCGGTCAGCGGCTTGTCCTCCGCCACGCCGAATTCATGCCAGCGGGTCTCATCCTCGAACACCCGCAACGGCGTCAGGCGGCCGCCGGCGACGCCATCGCGCACATACAGGTCGTCCTGCCCGGCATACCACAGGGTCCAGCCGCGCCGGGCGGCCGCCCATAGCATGGCGATGGTCGAATCCTTGCGGATCTTGATCCGGGTGATGTCATCCATCACCACCAGCAGGTTGACGGTCATGCTCAGGCTCCGTTGGCGTACCAGTCGCTGCGATCGCGGGAACCGTACTTGCTCTGGTATCCCTGGATCAGCTTCACGGTTTCATCCTGGCCGCCACGCTCGCGCAGGTACTCGACAATATGGTCCAGCTTGATCAGCGAAAATACCGGCACGCCAAACTGCAGGGCAACATCCTGGATGGCGGACAGTTCGCCGCTGCCGCGTTCCTGGCGGTCCAGCGCCACGACAATGCCGGCCGCCGTCGCGCCCTGCGCTTCCAGTATCTGCATGACTTCCCGGATAGCGGTGCCGGCGGTGATGACATCATCGACAATCAGCACGCGCTGGCCTTTCAGCGGCTCGCCCACCAGCGTGCCGCCCTCGCCATGGTCCTTGGCCTCCTTGCGGTTGAAGCACCAGGGCTTGTTGATATGGTACTTGTCATGCAACTGCACCGCCGCCGCGATCGCGATCGGTATCCCCTTGTAGGCCGGTCCGAAAATCACATCAAATTCCACCCCGGCGCGATGAATGGCTTCGGCATAGCAATTACCCAGCGCCGACATCGACATGCCGTCGCGGAACAGCCCGGCATTGAAGAAATAAGGACTCTGACGACCGGATTTAAGGGTAAAGGAACCAAAGCGGAGCACTTCGCGGT
>CAZPZK010000315.1:0-4146 GCA_964591095.1 uncultured Moraxellaceae bacterium
TGTCAAGACGGCGGCTACCGTCATTCCAGAAAACCACCATGGCGTTATCATCGCTCTGGAAGCCGATATCCTGCCGGGAGACATCATTACAGGCAATCATGTCCAGTCGCTTGTCGCGCAACTTACCCTGGGCATACTCCTCAACCTGCCGGGTTTCGGCGGCAAAGCCTACCACAAAGGGACGATCCGGACGCGCGGCGATCGTCTTGACAATATCCGGATTTCGAACAAGCTCGATGGTGAGATTGGAGCCATGTTTCTTGATCTTGTGCTCGGCGACACTGATCGGACGATAATCCGCCACGGCGGCAGCGGCGACGAACAGGTCGCATCCGGCATCCACCGCCCGCATCGAAGCCTCCAGCATGTCCTCGGCCGATATGACATTGATCCGACGTACGCGCTCCGGTGTCGGCAGGTGAACCGGCCCGCTGATCAGGGTGACGACGGCGCCGGCCTCGGCGCAAGCCTGCGCCAGGGCATAGCCCATTTTTCCGGAACTGTGGTTGCTGATATACCTGACCGGGTCCACGGCTTCCTGGGTCGGTCCTGCGGTGATGACGACGTGACGTCCGGTCATCTCGCCGGAATCAAACAACTCCGCGCAATGACTGGCCAGTTCCACGGCCTCCAGCATGCGCCCTTCCCCGACGTCCCCGCAGGCCTGGCTTCCCGATGCCGGCCCGAAAACCGCGGTACCCCGCGCGGACAGCCGGCTCAGGTTCTCGCGGGTGGGCGGGGAGGCCCACATCTGCTGGTTCATGGCGGGAGCAACGGCTTTGCGGCCCCGGCTGGCGAGCCAGAGCGTGGTCAGAAGATCGCCCGCCTCCCCGTTGGCCAGGCGGGCAATGACGTCGGCGCTGGCCGGCGCCACCAGCACCAGATCGGCCCACCGCGCCAACTCGATATGACCCATGCCTGCTTCCGCCTCGGGATCCAGCAAATCCAGATGGACAGGATTGCCGGACAAGGCCTGCAGGGTCAGCGGCGTAATGAATTGCCGGGCGGCCGGCGTCATCACCACGCGCACCTCGGCGCCGGCATCCTTGAGTCGACGGACCAGATCGGCGCTTTTATAGGCGGCGATACCACCGCTGATACCCAGGATGATGCGTTTATTGCTAAGATTGGCGAGCATTTGGACCATGGCGGCGGAAGTTACCGGAAGCGCCAAAGATACCATTTGCATTGATTCTCCAAAAGGACTTGATCATGGCCATTACCGATTGGCCCGCGGACGAACGTCCCCGGGAAAAACTGCTTTTGCGCGGCCCGCGCTTCCTTTCCGACGCCGAACTGCTGGCGGTATTCCTCCGAACCGGCACGTCACGCAAGACAGCGGTGGATATCGGCCGCGATCTTATCCGCCGTTTTGGCTCGCTACGTAACCTGTTGGAGTCGGAGCCTCCCGCCGTGCTGGCCCAGGAAGGCATCGGGCCCGCCAAGTACGCCCTGCTGATGGCCTCACTCGAATTGGGCCGCCGGCATCTGGAGCAAACACTGGCCGCCGGTGACCTGCTGACCAGTCCGGGCATGGTGCGCAGTTTCCTCCGCTCACGTCTCCGCCACCGCCGTCACGAAGTCTTTGCCGCCCTTTTCCTGGACACCCAGAACCGGCTTCTGGCTTTTGAGGAGTTGTTTCAGGGCACGCTGGACAGTTGCGCCGTCCACCCCAGGGAGGTGGTCAAACGGGCCATCAGCTTGCATGCCGCCAGCGTGATCTTCGCGCACAACCACCCCTCAGGACACGCCGAGCCTTCCACCGCTGACCGCCAGATCACGGATCGGCTCAAATCAGCCCTCGCCCTGGTGGATATCCGTGTCCTGGATCACCTGGTCGTTGGCGACAGCGACATCATTTCCCTGGCGGAACGAGGCTGGCTGTAAAGCGGGATTGCGCGGCAACCCGGCCTCGCGTAGAATGTGCGACCCCCTGTCACTTGTGACGGGGATCGTCGGTCATTCCTGCGGGAATGGTCACTACTCCTTGCCCCTGCCAAACCCGGCTTGGGCTGTTAACCCGTAAGGAGCTGTCATGCGTCATTACGAAATCGTGCTGCTGGTCCACCCGGACCAAAGCGAGCAAGTCTCCGCCATGGTGGAGCGTTACACCAACACGGTGAAAGAATCCGGCGGCCAGATTCACCGCCTGGAAGATTGGGGCCGTCGCCAACTCGCCTACCCCATCAACAAGGTCCACAAGGCCCACTATGTTCTGCTGAACATCGAGTGCGACCAGAAGATCGTTGATGAACTCGGCGAAGCCTTCCGCTACAACGATGCCGTTATCCGTAACATCATCATCCGTCGCGACAAGGCCATTACCGAAGAGTCGCTGCTGGCCAAGAGCGCCGAAGAAAAGCGCGCCCGCAAGGCTGCCCGCAGCGAAGAATCCCTGTCGTCCTCTGACAGCGAAGGCTAATCTCCAGGAGAATCGTCATGGCGCGTTTTTACCGTCGTCGCAAGTTCTGCCGCTTCACCGCGGAAAAAGTTGATTATATCGACTACAAAGACACCGAAACCCTCAAGCAGTACATTACTGAAAACGGCAAGATCGTGCCCAGCCGCATCACCGGCACGAAGGCCCGTTATCAGCGCCAGCTGGCCCTTGCCATCAAGCAAGCCCGCTACCTGGCCCTGCTCCCCTACACCGACAACCATCAGTAAGAGGTGTGAGAGATGGACGTTATTCTTCTTGAGAAGGTCAAGAACCTGGGCTCCCTGGGTGCCCGTGTCAGCGTGAAGCCCGGCTACGGCCGCAACTTCCTGATCCCCAAGGGCAAGGCCGTGCCGGCAACCGAAGCCAACATCGCCGCCTTTGACGCCCGCCGCGCCGAACTGGAGCGTCAGGAAGCCGAAGTGCTGGCCGCCGCCCAGTCCCGCGCCGCCCAACTGGCCGAAATCGCCGTTGTCATCGCCGCCAAGTCCGGCGACGAAGGCAAGCTGTTCGGTTCCGTGGGTACCCGCGATATCGCCGAAGCCATTACCGCTTCCGGCGTCAGCGTTGACAAGAGCGAAGTGCGCCTGCCGAACGGCGCTATCCGCAACACCGGCGAATACACCGTTACACTGCATCTGCACAGTGACGTGAACGCCGAAGTCAGCGTCACGGTGGTTGCCGAGTAATCTCGCGCAAGCATCGCCAAAAGGCGCCGGTCCGGCTGGACCGGCGCCTTTTTTCATTCCGTTAACGCTCGCACAAACTCTGTACGCCACTGCTTGTATCAACCGCCCCAAGCAGGAATAATAGCTTGAATCCCTCTACCGCCTTAACCGAACGCAGCGACCGACTGTGACGGATAGCGGCTTGTTCCCTTTGCCATTGACCGCCGGTACGCCATGCCTCCATCGTTGCCTGCTGAATCCGATGTCGTTACCAGCCTGAAGGTGCCTCCCCATAGCCTGACCCTGGAGCAAGCCATCCTGTCCGGGCTCATGGCCAGTCCGAGCGCCTGGGACGATATTGCCGAGATCGTCAGTGAACGGGATTTCTATTCCCCCCGGCATACGCTGATCTTCCGCGCCATCGCCACCCTGATCAACAATGATCAGCCTTGCGACGCCATACTGGTCGCCAAGTGGCTGGAAGACATGCACTTGCTGGAAAAGGCCGGCGGCGAATCCTATTTGGGGCAGATGCTTAAGGACTCGCCCGCCACCACCGCCAACATCGAGGCATATGCGGAGCGAGTCCGGGAATTCTCCGTGCTGCGCCAATTGATCACGGCCAGCGGTGAAATTGCCAATGTGGCGTACACGCCCAAGGGACAGTCCGCCAGCGCGATCCTCGATCAGGCCGAAACCAAGATTTTTGCCATCGCCGAACAGCAAAAAAACCGTGATGCCAAAAGCGGTCCGCAGTTGATCAAGCCCTTGCTGGCCAAGACCCTGGAAAAAATTGACGAGTTGTATCACTCGACCGAACCCATTACCGGACTGACCACCGGCTTCAGCGATCTCGACAACCGAACCTTCGGCATGCAGAAGAGCGACCTGATTATTGTCGCGGCGCGCCCCAGTATGGGGAAAACCACGTTCGCCATGAACCTTGTGGAAAGCGTCATCTTCAACTCGGATCTGCCGGCCGTGGTATTTTCCATGGAAATGCCCGCAGAACAGCTGCTATTGCGGATGCTATCCTCCATC
>CAZPZK010000316.1:0-4138 GCA_964591095.1 uncultured Moraxellaceae bacterium
GGGCATTGGCGTGAATGGCCATGGAAACACGGCTATCACCCCAGCTGTTCCATTGGCGCATATCAGCCTCATGGGTTCGGGAGTTAACTGGAGGGTCTGCTGGTGACACGCCGAACGTTAAGGACATTGGCTAGATAACGCTCGCCGGGGGCGGTCATCTGCCACCAGATACGCTGATCTCCCGGCTTGCTGACTTTCTGCAACAGGCCGAGCGAGAGAAACTGCATCTTGATGGTGTTGAAGCACAAAGCCGTTACCTGTACCTCCACGACCGCGTGGGTCTTGGGAAACTCACGCTGAACCTCCTGCAGCGCAGTGGTTTGCAGGCGTTCATTTATTTTGGCCAGGATGATGTCTTCGGGCTGGGGCTGCAACAGGTGAGGACCGAAACTCACCAGCAACTCGTTCCATGATAGGCGGCTCTTGGCGTATATATCTTGACAATTACCGCCAGCGTAGGCGCGGCACTTGAACTGGATTTCGAAGGGATCTTCGCCCTTGGCCAGGCTTTCACCGCTCAGGATATTGCTCTTGAGCCACTTCTCACGCTCGAGCTCCAGCTCCTGCACCCGCTTCCGCAGGCTTTCGCACTCTTTCTGCAGCTCCAGGGTCTTGTCCGAACTGTGCTTGCCAACCCGCACCCAACCCGGCGCGGGGTGACGGCGCACCAGCTCCGGCGTGAACTGCTGCAGCAGCATTTCCAGATCGCGGGGATCCCGCCAGTAAAGGATAGAATCACGTTCACGCTGGAGCAGTTTGCGGAAATCACTGAACTTGAGACGCCCCTCCATCGTCTTCTCCTGGAACTCCGGCGCCCGGGTATCGGGGCTTTCGTGCATCAGGATGATCATGGGTTTTTGCTTGGTGGAGGCGTATACATATTCCATGTGGGTATAGCTGACGCCGGATGGCATCAGCGAGCCGTAACGGCTTCCCAACAACAGCAGGTAATAATCACTTTCATCGATCTGGCGGCGAATTGCCACCATGGTTCCCAGACTCTGGTTATGCTGCTCAAGCGTCGTTGGCAGGCACCCCAAACCCGGGAGGGTTTGCATGACAACGGCACGCTCTTCCCGCAAATCGGAATAGGTTGCACTGATAAAGACTTGATAGCGTTTGTCGGTCACTGTCAGATGTTCCTGAATTATTTGACGGTGTGCAAGCGTGTCAGGCTTGCCGCCCTGATATCTATAGTTGTTTTGGCCAAACAATACCACTTGGGGCCGATCTTGGCCATAGCACGACATGCAATCCCGCCGCCATTAACGCAGGACCGGCATTAAAACCGACACGCAACCAATTGAATACTAATGATTTATCCGTGTAGACCGATCAGCTGATGATCACGCTGTACGCCTGTACTTCAGCACCGAAAAACATACCGGCCGGATGGTTGAAGAGCTCCGGGGTTTCGGTGGTCAGGAAAGTTCGTGTTCCGTTCCGGCTCAAGCGCGAGGACATGTCCGGATGCCTGCGCAGGTAATCCTTCAGACTGTCAGCGACAACCTTTCCCTGCTCCAGCAATTGAATACCTGGGGGTAAATACCGCCGTATCTTGGACTCCAGCAAGGGATAGTGGGTACATCCGAGCACAACCGTATCAATTTCCGGGCACTGCGCCAACAATGCCCGGACATGACGTTCCACGAAATAATCAGCCCCCGGCCCTTCAAACTCACCATTTTCTACCAAGGGCACCCACATCGGACACGCCTCTTGAAAGACGCGGATCGCCGGATGAAGCTTGGCGATTTCCAAGCGGTAGGAGTCCGACTTGACCGTGCCCGGTGTCGCCAGCACCCCGACGCATCCGCTGACAGTAAGGCTGCCGACTGCCTCGACGCTGGGGCGGATGACGCCGAGTACACGACGGTCGGGATCGATCAAGGGCAGATCATGCTGCTGGATCGTGCGCAGGGCTTTTGCCGATGCCGTATTGCAGGCCAGGATGACCAATTGGCAGCCCTGATCAAACAGGTACTGCACGCACTCCAGCGTAAACCGGTACACCGTTTCGAAGGAACGATTGCCGTAGGGTGTCCGGGCGTTATCCCCCAGATACAGATAATCATGCTCCGGCATCACCCGGACCAACTCGCGCAGGACGGTCAAGCCGCCAAAACCGGAATCAAAAACACCAATGGGGCATGGAGAGCTGGATGACATGGATTTCGCACGAGTGAGCATAATGCCGGCATGATAGCCGAGCACCAAAAACGAGGCAAAAAAAAACCGGCCCCTGAAGGACCGGTCTTGAATCTGGAGCGGGAAACGAGACTCGAACTCGCGACCCCGACCTTGGCAAGGTCGTGCTCTACCAACTGAGCTATTCCCGCAAATCTGTGATGACGCTGCAGATTTGATGCTGCGTATTTTAGAAACCCGGAAAAATATGTCAAGCAGGCCAGGGATTCGTTTGCCTTAATTTTGGGCATCTGAAGCCATCAGGCCCGCCGCCAGGTAGTCCCCTGCCTCGAATCCTCCAGAATGATCCCGGTTTCGAGCAAATAGGCACGGATCCGATCCGCCTCCGCATAGTTGCCGGTCTGCTTCGCCGTCTTGCGGGCAATGATCAGCGACTCGATATCTTCGGGCAGCAAGCCATGCTCGGACGCCCCTTGCAGAAAACGGCGGGGATCATCCTGCAACAGGCCAAGAATGGCGCCAAGTTCCCTCAAGCGGCCAGCCAAGCCCGCGGCAATCTCCATCCCGCCGGCCTTCTCAGCGCGATTGACCTCCCGCGCCAGCTCAAACATCACGGCCAGTGCTTCGGGCGTGTTGAAATCATCCGCCATCGCCACATGGAATCGCTCGACAAACTCCTCGCCCCCTGCGGGAGGTGAGTCAGGTAACGTCTTGATTGCGTGATAAAAACGTTCCAGGGAGCTACGCGCCTGATTCAGTGCCTCGTCAGAAAAATTGAGCGGGCTGCGATAATGGCTGGAAACGATAAAGTAGCGAAGCACCTCGGGCGCGAAATGTCCAAGGACGTCACGGATCGTAAAGAAATTACCCAAGGATTTGGACATCTTTTCATCGTTGACCTGGACAAAGCCGACATGCATCAAGGTATTGACTTATTTCTATCCGGTTGCGCCTTCGGATTGGGAAATATCGTTTTCGTGATGCGGAAACTGCAAATCACCGCCACCGCCATGGATGTCGAAGTGGTTACCCAGACAGCATGTCGACATCGCCGAGCATTCAATGTGCCACCCCGGCCGCCCGGGACCCCATGGCGACTCCCAGGAAGGCTCTCCCGGCTTGGCAGCCTTCCACAGGACAAAATCCAGCGGCGAGCGCTTGGCTTCATCCACCTCCACCCGGGCACCGGCCAGGAGGTCATCCGGATTGCGGCGGGATAACCGTCCATACGCGGGAAACTTCGCCACCTCAAAATAGACATCCCGGTTGGGCGCGGCATAAGCCAACTCCTTGTCAACCAGTCGCTCCACCATGTCGATAATGGCGGGCACATGCTCCGTGGCCTTGGGTTCGGTGTCGGGACGGGCCACTCCCAAGGCTTCGGCATCCTCGTTCATGGCATGGATGAAGCGGTTGGTCAGCGACTCGATGCTCTCCCCATTTTCACGGGCACGCTGGATGATCTTGTCATCAATATCAGTAATATTCCTTACGTAATCAACGTGATAACCAAGACTCCTCAAGTAACGCGTAATGACATCAAATGAAACCAGCACACGGGCATGCCCGATATGACAGTAGTCATACACCGTCATGCCGCAGACATACATGCGGACGTGTCCGGCATGGATCGGCCGGAATTCTTCTTTTTGACGGGTCTCGGTATTGTAAATCATTAACATGCTGTGACATCCGAAAGTGGTCGGGGTGCTGGAAGACGAATTATAGAGGAGACCTGTGCTGCGGTACTACCATCCCCGGGGTGGCTGGGTGATAATTGCCAGCTTGCAAGCAGGAAGATGATTATGTCGGAATTCAATTTCGTGTCGGCGGGGCTGCGGGTGATTGCTATCGAGATGGCCGCCCTGGAAACCCTGAAGCCCCAGATAGATGACGCTTTCCAGCGCGCCTGCGAACTGATGCTCGCCTGTCGGGGTCGCATTGTCGTGACCGGCATGGGCAAATCCGGCCATATCGGCAGCAAGATCGC
>CAZPZK010000317.1:0-4111 GCA_964591095.1 uncultured Moraxellaceae bacterium
CCCTCGCCATGGTCCTTGGCCTCCTTGCGGTTGAAGCACCAGGGCTTGTTGACATGGTACTTGTCGTGCAACTGCACCGCCGCCGCAATCGCAATCGGGATGCCCTTGTAGGCCGGCCCGAAGATCACATCGAACTCCACGCCGGCGCGGTGGATGGCCTCGGCATAACAATTGCCGAGCGCCGACATCGACAACCCGTCGCGGAACAGGCCGGCATTGAAGAAATAGGGACTTTGACGACCGGACTTGAGGGTAAAGGAACCAAAGCGGAGCACTTCACGGTGCATGGCCAGCTTGATGAAGGCGCGTTGATAGTCATGCATGACAATTCTTCCGGCAAACAGGGGATGTCGGTATGATAGCCCGCTTCCCCCAGGCGATACAGTCATGCGAATCATTTCCGTCAACGTCAACGGCCTGCGCTCGGCCAGCAGCAAGGGCTTTTTCGAATGGCTGGACCAGAGCGGCGCCGACATTGCCTGCCTGCAGGAAACCCGCATCCTGCCGCACCAGATCGATGCCTCGCACCAGCCCCACGGCTGGTTCTGCGAGTTTTTCCCGGCCGAACGCCCCGGTTACGCCGGCACCGCCATTTATTCCCGGCAAAAACCGGACACGGTCGCGCGCGGACTGGGTTTTCCGCTGTGCGATAGCGAAGGCCGCTGGATCGAAGCCAGGTTTGGCGACCTGACCATCGCCTCCCTTTACCTTCCGTCCGGCTCCGCCTCCGAGGAAGCGCAGGCGCGCAAGGATCTTTTCCTGGGCGAATTCCTGCCACGCATGCGTGAATGGCGGTCCGCCGGACGGAAAATGATTGTCTGTGGCGACTGGAACATCGCCCACAAGCCGGTTGACCTGAAGAACTGGCGCGGCAACCAGAAGAATTCCGGTTTCCTGCCGCACGAACGCGCCTGGCTGGACACCCTGTTCGGCGAGGCGGGTTATGTGGACGCGCACCGCCGCCTGCTGGCTCCCGATCAGGCCGAATATACCTGGTGGTCGAACCGGGGCCGCGCCTGGGACAACAATGTCGGGTGGCGGATCGACTACCAGGTGATTTCGCCCGATCTGGCTCCCCGGCTGCAAGCCGCCTCCGTCTACCGCGACCAGCGCTTTTCCGACCACGCGCCACTGATCATCGACTGACAGGATTCCCTTATGAGCAAAACCTCCGTTGACGCTGCCACCCTTGCCCGGTGGCGGCAAGATATTGTCTTCACCGAGAATGTGCTTGGCGATGACTACACCTTCCGTTCCACCTGGGGCGTGTTTTCCCCGAAAGCGGTGGACGAAGGTTCCCGCCTGCTGCTGGAGCATGTGGATTTCAAGCCGGACGCCGACTGCCTGGATGTGGGCTGCGGTTATGGCGTGCTGGGCATGGTCATGGCGAAGAAGTGCCCGCAAGGCACGTCGGTGTTGCTGGACAAGGATTTCGTGGCGGTCGATTACGCGCGGAAGAACTGCGAGGCCAACGGCCTGAAGAACACCGAGGTCTTGCTCAGCAACGGCTTCAACCAGGTGGGCGACCGCAAGTTCGATATCATCCTGTCCAATCTGCCCGCCAAGGTAGGAAACGAACAGCACTACCTGTACCTGCATGACGCGCTGGCGCATCTGAAGCCGGGCGGCAAGTTCTATGTCGTGACGATCAACGGACTGCGGGAATTCATTGCCCGCACGTTCAAGGAAGTGTTCGGGAATTACGACAAGTTGAAGCAGGGAAAGGTATATACGGTAGCCGTGGCGGAGAAAGCTTAGACAGCCGGCCGGGCAAGGAGCCCTGGCCGGCCCGCGCCGGCTTACTGATCGATCATGAACACGCCTTTATGCTGCTGCGCCATCTGCAGGCTCGTCATCATGAACCGCTCAAAATCCGACTTCGGCATCGGCCGGGCGAACAGGAAACCCTGCATGGTGATGCAGCCGCGCTGCAGCAGGAAGTCCGCCTGCTCGGTCGTCTCAACCCCTTCCGCCACCACGCTCAGCTTGAGGTTCTGCGCCAGGCCGATGATCGCCGCCGTGATCGCCGCATCGTTCGGATCGGTCACGATGTCCTGCACGAACGAACGGTCAATCTTCAGCTCGTCAATGGGGAAGCGCTTCAGGTAGTGCAGCGAGGAATACCCGGTGCCGAAATCATCCACCGACAGCGACACACCCATCGTCTTCAGCGCTTGCAGGGTGTCGATGGTGGAGCTGATATCCTGCATCAGGATGCCTTCGGTCAACTCCAGCACCAGGAAACTGGGTTTGAGCTGTGACTCGTCCAGGCTGCGCTGCACGCCGGCCAGCAGATCCGGATGGCGGAAATTGGCCGAGGACATGTTGATCGCCAGCGGCACGATCGGCAGGCCGCGTTGCTGCCAATCACGGTTGATGACACAAGCCTGCTTGAGCACCCATTGTCCCAACTCGACGATGAAGCCGCACTCCTCCGCCACCGGAATGAAGATGGCCGGGGAAATCATGCCGCGCTCCGGATGCTTCCAGCGCAACAGCACCTCGGCCCCCACCAGCTCCTGGGTCAGCGGGTTGACCTTGGGCTGGAAGTACAGCTCTAGCTGATCCTGCTCGATCGCCTTGCGCAGGTCGTTTTCCAGCGCGAACTTGTTGAGCACCGTTTCGTTCATCGTCGAATCGAAGAAATGGTAGCTGTTGCGGCCCTTGTCCTTGACCGCATACATGGCCAGGTCGGCATTCTTCAGCAATTGCTCCACGTCCTCGCCGTCCTCCGGCCCCACGGCGATGCCGATGCTGGCGGAGACGATGATTTCCTGCTTGCCGATGGTGATCGGCTGCGAAATGACTTCCAGCAGGCGCTGCGCCACCTGGGCGGCGTCCTCCGGCTGGCTGATGTCGGTGATGACGATGGTGAATTCATCGCCGCCCAGACGGGCGACCATGTCATTCTGGCCTTGCAGGGCAACGATGTCGGTGCTGCGGACACAGGTATTGATGCGGCTGGCAATCGCCTGCAGCACCATGTCGCCCTTGTCGTGGCCCAAGGTGTCATTGATGCGCTTGAAACGGTCGAGGTCGATGAAGAGCAGTGCGCATTGCTTGTTGTTGCGCTTGGTGCGCAGCAGTTCATGCTGCAACAGCTCCCGGAACAACTGGCGGTTGGCCAGCCCGGTCAGCGAATCATAGTAAGCCAGGTTGCGGATGCGCTGTTGCGCGGCGACCAGCTCGGTGATGTCCTGGGTGATGCCCTCAATGCGTTCAATGGCGCCGTCGGCCTGATAGAAGACCTGGGCCTGCTCATGCAGCACCCGCATGCCGGCATGACCGGCAATGATGCGGAACTGCAACTGGTAGGCGGCGCCCTTCATGGCGCCCTGCAGCGCATCGCGGACAATTTGCCGGTCCTCCTCGTGCACATGCTCCAGCATGGCGAACATGGAGGTTTCGAGCGCGTCGCGACGCACGCCGAGAATCCGGTAGTACTCGCTGGTGCGGCGGGTGGTGTCGCCGTCCGGCCACCACTCCCAGCTGCCCAGGTGCGCGAGGCGCTGGGCATTGGCCAGGCTGGATTCGCTGTGGGCCAGCTGGTCATGGATGCGGCTGGCGCGCAGGATGTAGCAGATACGGTAGACCAGCAGCGTCCAGTTGATGGGCTTGGTCACGAAGTCCGTGGCGCCATAGTCATAGGCGCGGACAATGGAGGCATTGTCCTCCAGACCGGTCAGCATGATCACCGGCAGGCTGGCGAATTGCGGGTTGCGACGGATTTCCTTGCAGACCTCGTAACCGTCCATATCGGGCATGATCACGTCGAGCAGCACCAGGTCGGGCTTGACCTGCTGGATCATCGCCAGCCCCTGGGTGCCGTTGGAGGCCTCGAAGACGCGGAAGCTCTCCTCCGTCAACTTCTCGGCGGCCAGCAGGCGCGTGATGGGATCGTCATCAATAATCAGGATCTTGGTGGTCATTGCAAGGTTCCAGGTTGCCGATTCCGGGTCAGTGCGCATCCGCGGGCACCGCGTCCGGTCGTGGCCGCAGGTCGTCAAGCGCCAGCATCAGCCGGTCGCACTCCGCCCGCAGCACACCGGTCAGTTCGCCGGCTTCCGCCAGCTCCGACTGTCGTGCAAGGTGTTCGATGTCTCTGGCCACT
>CAZPZK010000318.1:0-1485 GCA_964591095.1 uncultured Moraxellaceae bacterium
CCTGGTAGATGGGCACGGTGCCGATGGGAACCGGGCTGTTGCGGATGATCCATTCGCGGGTTTCATGGATATGCTTGCCGGTGGACAAATCCATGATGGTGTCCGCGCCCCAACGGATGCCCCACGTCAGCTTCGCGACTTCTTCCTCGATGGACGAACCGAGGGCGGAGTTGCCGATGTTGCCGTTGATCTTCACCAGGAAGTTGCGGCCGATGATCATCGGCTCCAGTTCGACGTGATTGATGTTGGCGGGAATGATGGCACGGCCGAGGGCCACTTCCGAACGCACGAATTCCGGCGTGATTTCCTTGGGAATGGCGGCGCCGAAGGATTGGCCGGCATGTTGCCGATCCAGCAATCCCTGGGCGCGCGCCTCCTGCAGCTTCATGTTTTCCCGGATCGCAATATATTCCATTTCGGGGGTGATGATGCCCTGGCGCGCATAGT
Source organism: uncultured Moraxellaceae bacterium (assembly GCA_964591095.1). Classification (GTDB taxonomy): domain Bacteria; phylum Pseudomonadota; class Gammaproteobacteria; order Pseudomonadales; family Moraxellaceae; genus Fluviicoccus. The sequence goes on from CAZPZK010000318.1 coordinate 448, forward strand.
GCAACTGCGTGACATTGCGACCCGGCAGGGCGCGGCGCGGCTTGCGCAGGTGACCGAAACGCAACGGCGTCAGGCTGATGTCGCGCTCGCGCAGCAGACCAAAACGGGAACTCGGACCGGACAGCTGTTCGGTGTCGGCGCGTTCCAGCAACCAGCCTTCGCGCACGGCGGACAGTCCCTGGCGGATATCGATGCTCACCGCCGGATCGGTGTAGGGGCCGGACGTGTCATAAACCACAACCGGGGCGTTGCTTTCCGGGCCGTTGGCGGTGGGTGTATCCGTCAGCGTGATCTCGCGCATGGGAACGCGGATGTCAGGACGACTGCCTTCGACGTAGATTTTGCGGGATGCGGGAAACTGCTCGGTCGACGCGCGATCCACTTGCGCCTGTTCACTCAGAAACACGGTAGCCATATCGGAAAATTTGTTCGGTTTGGGAGGGTGGGCCTAGGGGTGCGACTATACGTCCTTGCCTGCCGCTTCACAACAAAACAGCCCCGGTTGGCTTGAATTCCGCCAGACAAAGCCATACCCTCACCCCTATCTTCCATACGCTTCGGTATGTTGTTATGCGTCGTCTTTTTGCCGTCTCCCTGTTGTCGTTTGCCCTTGCCCCGCTGTGTCACGCCATCGATCTGGCCCAGGCTTATGATCTGGCGCTGAAGAACGACGCCGACTGGGCCGCCGTCACCAGCGCCTACAAGGCCGAATCGATCAAGGAAGGCCAGAATTACGGCGCCTTGCTGCCCACCATCGGCATGAGCGCATCGTTCGCCCAGAACGACTTTTCGCCGGATATCGGCGCCGGCGCCAATTACACCAGCACCACCTACGGCCTCCAGCTGAAACAGCCGCTCTACCGCGCCGACCTGTGGCGCGATTACCAGCGCGCCAAGGCCTCCACCTCGGTCAGCGAGGACGTGGGTTCGTCGAACACGATGATTTTCGAGTGATAGGAAACCGCTTTGGCGATTTCGACCATCTGTCTTTGGGAGACCGACATGGTGGACATAATCCGGCGGGGATCAACATCCACC
>CAZPZK010000318.1:1495-4062 GCA_964591095.1 uncultured Moraxellaceae bacterium
ACAACCGCTCTACCGCGCCGATCTGTGGCGCGACTATCAGCGCGCCAAGGCATCCACCTCGGTCAGCGAAGCCAATTACCGCCAGAAGGAGCAGGAGTTGGTGCTGCGCGTGAGTGAAGCCTACATCAACGTCCTGCGCGCCCAGGAAACCCTGTCGACCACCCAGACCGAGGAAGCGGCGCTGAAGCGTCAACTGGAGCAGGCGCAGAAGCGCTTCGAAGTCGGCCTGGTCGCCAAGACCGACGTCCTCGAAGCCCAGGCCCAGATGGATGGCGCCGTCGCCAACCGCATCAGCGCCGAGGTCGGCGTCGCCAGCACCCGTGAAGCCCTGATGGCGATCATTGGCAAGGATCCCGGCGCCCTGGCCACATTGCGCTCGGACTTTGTTGTCAGCGCTCCGTTGCCCGCCAGCGCCGAGGAGTGGGCAGAGATGGCCAAGGCCAAGAATCCGCAAATGACTGCCGCCCGCATGAACCAGGAAGCGGCGGCGCTGGCATTGCGCGCCCAGCGTGCCGGCCATCTGCCGCAACTGGACCTGGTGGCCAGTTACAGCAACACGGACAATGACACCACCAACTTCAGCCTGGCCGCCCGCAACGGCGACGCCACCAGCATCGGCGTCGAGTTGCAGGTTCCCATTTATTCGGGCGGCCGCACCAACAACGCCATCATGCAGGCGTCCTATCAATCCGATGCCGCCCGCGAGCAGGCCACGTCGGTTGAACGTCAACTCGTGACGCAGGCCCGCACGGCCTACCTGAACGCCACGGCGGACAGCTACCGGGTCTCGGCTCGCCTGCAGGCCGTCAAGTCCAATGAGGCCGCCCTGGCCGCCACCAAGGCCGGTTATGATGTCGGCACCCGCAACATTGTGGATGTGTTGCTGGCCGAGCGTAATCTCTATGCCGCCAAGCGCGATCAGGCGAATGCCAAGTACGACTACCTGATCAACACACTCAAGCTGCGCGCCGCCAGCGGCATGCTCAGCCTGAAGGATGTCCAGGAACTGAACAGCTGGATGCAGTAATTCATCATCCGGGGCGACATGCTTGCGCTGTCGCCCTTTCCGCTTTGATTTCCCTGATGTTCAGGGATCCACCGCCGCCGGCCCCACCACCTCACCGGTCTTGCCGTCAATCAGCATCACCGCATAACCACGAACGCTGGACAAGGTCATATAGCGCAATTCCTCGGGATGGCGACCATACCCCCTGGCCGCTTCCTGCATGATCGCGGCTTCCTCGGCGGAAACCTCACCACCCGCCGTCAACGGCTTGGCATGGGCGGGCAACTCCGGCGCCACATCCTGATACGCCACGAAATATCTCGGCATATTCTGCAAATCCCCATGTCCGCTCATGGCGGAATCCACAATCCTTTCGGCCTCCTTGGGGTCCGAGGGCATTCTGGCTCCCACCAGGCGGGGGCTGCCGAAACCGAGCGTGTCATAGGGAGTCCCGGCCGCCTCGGCCAGCCTTTCCGGAGCGATTTCGTTGGCAAACACCAGATCGAAGGTACGGGTGGAGGCCACCATGAAGACCGGTCGGGAAATGATCATGCTGTAGAGACCGAGGGCGAGAAAGGCCGCCTGGGCCAGCGCAATCACGCTCAGGTCAAAACGCAGGCTGGGCTTGCCGACCTTGAACACCACCAGCGTCAGCAAGGGGCCGACAATCAGGTCCACGCCGCCAATCAGCAGCAGCAAGCGATCCACCCCGGCCATGTGGAACAGCACGGGGGGATACCAGAAGTAAAGGATATAGGCAGCGATTGCCCCCACTATCCCGATGCTGATCATCAGGTGAATGAGGGCGGCTTTCCAGCGGGTCATGGTGTCAAGGCGCTCCGGGATCGTCACGGGAAATCCGATGAGCGCTAGTGTTAAAGGATTTCCCGTGCAAATGCAACGCTCAGTCCTGATCGAGCAGCTTTTCCCGCCAGCGCGCCAGTACGCGGGCCGCCGTGAGCCCGTCACTGTCCGCCACCGGATGCACCCGGATCGCCAAGGTGCGGCGGTCGTTGCAGACAGCCGTCGTAATGCAAACGGGATACGCGGGACTACCTGGCGCCGAAGCGGTCAGACCGTCCACGGACGGTGCCCGCCAGCTACCCAGATTGGAGTAAGACCCGGCAAAGGCGCCCGGACGGCCCTTGCTCAGACGGTAGAGCAGGTTGATGCCGCTCTGCCCGACCAGTTTGCCCAGGTTGAGCAGCAGCCATTGCCGCCAGTGCTCCAGACGCGCCAGGCGAGCTGATATTTGATCACGGACGGCGGCGGCATCCATGCCATCGGAAATCGTGACGGCAAAGCCTCCGCAGTGGTTCATCGACTCTCTCTCCTGCCGCGCCGCGCCGCGCAGGTTGACAGGATAGACCCAAGGCATAACCGACCCCGGCTCGCACATCAATTCACGGACCGCCCGGTCGGCCGCCCAAAGCAGCCAGATGGTGCTGCTGACTCCGGCCTTTTTGGCGACGGCCTCGATCGCTGCGGTTTCCGCCACGGACAACAACTGGGTTACGGGCATGACAGGTGCGGCATTGACTTTGTCAGTATTCATGACACG
>CAZPZK010000319.1:0-4023 GCA_964591095.1 uncultured Moraxellaceae bacterium
AACTGGGTCTTGCCCGGGCTGATTTCGGCGAGGCCGGCAGCCACTTGCGAACGGGCAATGTAATCTTGGTAAGCGGGGATGGCGATAGCGGCCAGGATGCCGATAATGGCCACAACGATCATCAGTTCGATCAGGGTAAAGCCTTTTTGAGCGTTCATGGTGACTCTCCGGGTATTAAGTCGTTTTTGTCTTTGACCGATTGCTTCGGTGCTGTCTAGATATATGCAGCATGCGTGCCAACTTTTGAAGTTTTCTGAACCCCCCGGAAATGAAGCGTTTCGGGGGGAGATCCCCCCTGGCGGCATCCCCGCCGGCGGCTGGTGGGTGACAAATAATGTCACATTGTGCCAAGGTGGGAAGCGGGGGTGAAAAAATGGGCTAATCCGGAGTAGCGTCCGCCACGATCACCCCTGCGACAGCGTGATGACTTCGCGCAAATAGGTCGCCAGGCGGGCACGGGTCTTCTGTGCGCTCTCCGGGTCCTGTTCCTGCACATGCTGGGCGGCGCGCACCAGTTGACGCAAGGTGTGCCGCTCGGCGGCGCTGTGATTGCGGACAAAATCATTGACCGCGGAGTCGCCATGCTGGATCAGGCGACTGATCAAAGTCTCCAGCTGCTTTTCCAGATTGGGTTGCTGATAACGGTTTAGCGCCTGCAGGATGGCGGCTTCGTCTTCATGCCGCATCAGCTTGCCGATCAGTTGCTTGTGACGGCGAATGGCTTCGTGGCTGCGCAAGCTCGGCAACTGGCCCAGCGCATCCATCAGCGTTTCGCTGAGCGGCAGTTTCTTGAGGCGTGACATGGGCAGGGCGGCCAACTGCTCGCCCACCGCCTGCAGGCGCTCCATGGCGCGCTTCTGTTCGGATTTGCTGACGAAATCCGGGTCAAAATCGTCTTCTTCGGGGGTACGGTGCATGGGAGGAACTGCAGGCGCTGAAGGGAATCCGGCATTCTAGCAAAAATGCCGGCCTTATTCAGCTTCGTCAAAACGCCGCTGGAACAGTTGGCGGATGGCCTCAAGGGCGGCCTGTTCGTCCTCGCCGTCAATCTTCAAGGCGAGAACCGTGCCCTTGCCGGCGCCAAGCAACATGACCTGCATCATGTTCTTGGCATCGATCAGCCGGGATCCCTTCCCCAGCTTGATGGTGGACTTAAAGCCCGCGGTCAGCGTGACCAGCTTGGCGGTGGCCCTGGCGTGCAGGCCCAATTTGTTGATAACCAGGATTTCGGTGTCAATCATCGCTTTCGCAAGAGCTCCCGATGCAGGGTCTGGATATTGGGGACCCGGCTTGTCATGAAGTCGGCCAGTCGCTCGACGATATACACGCTGCGATGCTGTCCGCCGGTGCAGCCGATGGCTACCGTCAAATAGTGCCGGTGATCCGCGGTGATCCGCGGCAGCCACTTGAGCAGGAATTGACTGATGTCATGAAACAGGGCTTCGACCTCGGCATGTCCGTCGAGAAAATCATGGACTGCCTGATCCTGCCCGGTCAGTTCCCGCAGCGAGGTTTGCCAATGCGGGTTGGGCAGGCAGCGGACATCAAAGACAAAGTCCGCATCCAGCGGAACACCGTGCTTGTAGCCGAATGACTCGAAAAGTATCGTGATTTGCGCGGTGTTGGCAAGGCGTGCCGCCAGGGTTTGCTGCAATTCGTGCACATTGAGTGTGCTGGTGTCCAGGTAAACGCTGGCCCTGGAGGCGATGGGGTCCAGTATGGCCTTTTCCTGCTGGATCGCTTCACTCAGCGAAACCGTGTCCGTGCTGAGGGGGTGGCGCCGCCGCGTGGCGCTGAACCTGGCCAGCAAGACGTCGTCGCGCGCGTCCAGGAACAGGGTGTCCGTTTGCACACCGAGGCTGTCCAGTTCCGACAGGACCTTGTCGAAGCGGCTGAGGTCGTCGGGCAGGCTGCGCACATCCACGCCGACGCCGATGCGGGAAATATGGGGGGTTGCATGAAAGTGCTTGACCAGCGAGGGCAGCAGGCTGAGTGGCAGATTGTCGATGCAGAAATAGCCCAGATCCTCAAGGATATTGAGGGCAGAGCTCTTTCCGGAGCCGGAGCGGCCGCTGACAATTAGGAGTTTTTTCATTTCAACTGAGCCACTTGGAAGGCTTATTGAGTGTACATTCTTTAATTGCGTGAATGAAAGTCATTCCGTCATTCTCCGCTGACAGGCGGGCTTGCCCGCCGGCGGGCGGATCCGTGTTGCCACATCCCGATCAGTGCTTGTTCCAGGTGCCGGGCAAAACGCGGCGCATCAAACAAGGCGGACTGGCTAACGGAGCTTCGCAGCCCGGCGCGCAATTCGGCCAGGGCCTTGGGATCGGCGGCATGCCGGCAGGCAAGACTGACATATTCCTGCGGGGAGCGCGCGATCCAATCGGTCAGGCCGGCGGCGGTCAACAGGCTTTCACCCTGGCGTTGCAGGAGCGAGTCGCCCGTCAGCGTCAGTGTCGGCACCCCCATCCACAGGGCTTCGCAGGTCGTGGTGCCGCCGGGAAAGGGAAAGGTGTCCAGCATGAAATCGACCTGTTCATAACTGCGCAGGTAGGCCTCACGCGAGGAGCCGCTCTCCAGATGCACCTGATCCGGTTGGAACCCATGGGCGCTCAATTGGGCGAACAAGGCCTGTTGCGCCTGGGGACTCAGGAGGTTGCCCGATTTCAGGTGCAATCGGGCGTTGGGGCAGGCCGAGAAGATCTGCCGCCACACGGACAGGACGTCGTCATTGAGCTTGCTGAGGCGCTGGAAGCAGCCGAAGGTCACATACCCGTTCTTGAGGACCGGCGGCGGCGAGACGGTGGCGGGCGCGCCCGCAGGAGGCGTAAAACAAAGCCGGGTATCGGGCAGGTACCAGATCTGTTCGGTGAAGTGGGACTGGTGCGACGGAGGCACCGATACCGGGTCGGCGATCAGATAGTCCATTTCCGCGACGCCCGTTGAGGCCCAATACCCCAGCCAGCTTGCCTGGACCGGCGCGGGCCGGTAGGCAAACGCGGGCAGCATGTTGAACACCGTGTGGCCGTTGAGATCCAGCAGGATGTGGAGATTGGCGGCGTGCATCTTCTCGGCGGCGGCGGCGATGTTGCCTTCCGATACCTGATGCCACTCGCGGAATTGGGGACGGATGCGCCGCGAGAGTTCGTCATCCCGTTGCCTGGAGACAAAGGCGATCAATTCGATTTTGTCGGGCGCCAAATAAGGCAACAGGCCTTCGATAAAGTAGCCAACCGGGTGATTGTGAAGATCACCGGACACAATGCCGACCCGAATCGGCAGCGTGTCTGGCTGATCAATGGCATGCCAGCGGGAATAGGGCGTTGCGGCGCGACTGAGCAGCGCGCCGAATTTTTTCGCGGTTGTTAAATACGCGTCGGGCGTGGTTTCCTTGATGAAACCCAGTGTGTGCAGGAGGTTGGTATAGCCATTAAGGCTGTCGGGATGAAGGTGAATGTCCTTTTGGAAATACGCACCGGCTTCGCTGAACTTGCCTTGATAAAGATAGCTGATTCCCAGCGCGATGTTGACATCAATATCCGGATTCAACGCCAGCGCCTGAAGCGCGTATGCCTGCGCTTCATCGAATTTTTCCTGCCAGCACAGGATGAAGGCGCAAAGTGCATGGGCCTCCGCAAATCCGGGGTACATGGATACCGCTTTTTGGCTCATGGCAAGCGCCTCCGGCCAACGTCCCTGATCTTTCAGGACCACCGCGAGATCAAACGCATGGTTGAAGAATTCCGCATCAGGATTGAGTTCCAGGGCGCGCTTCAGATGACGTTCCGCATCATTCAGCCGGCCTTGCTTGAAGTAGGCCTTGCCGATGAGACCGTGGGTTTCGGGGTGGTGGTCATCAAGGGCCAGGGACGTTTGCAAGGCGTTGATGGCCTGATCGGCATGCCCGAGGGCGATCAGTACATTGCCAAGATTGGTCCATCCGGGAGCATAGTCGGGCAGCAATGCCGTGGCTTGACGCAGGTTAGGCAGGGCGCGTGCAAATGCTTGCCGGGTATGCAG
>CAZPZK010000320.1:0-3987 GCA_964591095.1 uncultured Moraxellaceae bacterium
CATGCACCGGCAGGCGCACCGTGCGCGTCTGGCTCATCAGCGCCCGCTCAATGGTTTGCCGAATCCACCACGTAGCGTAGGTAGAGAAGCGAAAGCCGCGTTCAGGATCAAATTTTTCCACCGCATGAATCAGGCCGAGATTGCCTTCTTCAATCAGGTCCAGAAACGACAGACCGCGATTCACATAGCGCCGGGCAATCTTCACCACCAGGCGCAGGTTGCTTTCAATCATGCGCTTGCGCGCGGCGGCGTCGCCCTGCCTGGCCAGCCGGGAGAAGAACACTTCTTCCTCGGCCGAAAGCAAGGGCGATGCCCCGATGTCATGCAGGTAGATCTGGGTGTTATCGGTACTGCCCGGGACAGTCTTGCGAATCTTGTGGGCGGATGCGGGTATTTTTGTTGTAGCCATGATTCTGCCTCCCCTTGATGGTTAAAGGGTCGGCAGATGGAAACTCAGTTAATGGCGGGTAATTGCGTCAAGGGGTCGATCGGTTTGCCCTTGTAGCGGATCTCGAAGTGCAGCTTGTCGCGGTCCGCACCGGTAGAACCCAACTCGGCAATCATCTGACCCAGCTTGACACGCTGCCCCTCTCCGGCGACGAGGCGGTCATTGTGGGCGTAGGCGGAAATGAAATCATCACTGTGCCTGACGATGATCAGTTTGCCGTAGCCGACCAGACCTTCTCCCGCATATACCACCACGCCATCCGCGGCGGCCTTGACCGGGTCACCCCGGTTGCCGGATATATCAAGTCCCTTGCTGCCAACACCTTCACTGCTGTAACGCTGGAGCAGCGCGCCGCTGGCGGGCCACCCCCATTTGAGTGAACCACTTTTCGGCGGGGCTTGCACCGGCGAACTGACGGACGGTGTCGTTTTGGCGATTGGGGCGGTTGCCGGTTTGACCGCGGTTGTGGCGACAGCCGCCGGTTTAACGGCGGTTGACGACGCGGTCGCGCCCGGCTTCTTGACCGGCGGCTTGGCGGTGACGGTTGCCGTGGCGGCGGTCGCTGCGGGGGCAACTGCGGGCTTGGCCTCCGGCTTGGCGGCGGCGGGCTGACCTTCTTCCTCCAGTCGCAAGGCCTGGTCGGCATAGATGGTGAATTTATCGTCCAGGCTGTTGATGCGCGCCAGGTCCTTGTAGTCCTTCTCAAAGCGCATGGCGATCGCCCATAACGTATCGCCGGCGCGCACCCGGTACAGCGGATAGGACAGTGGCGGCAGCGGCTCGCGGGGCCGGGCCTCGGCGGTCTTGGGAGTCTCCGCGTGCTTGTGCGTGCTGCAGGCGGTCATCGTGGCGGTGACGGCCAGGCCGAGGGTCAGGGCCAGTCCGGTGGACAGGGCGGAATAACGCATGATGTTCAGATTCCTTGTTGGCCTGCCAGCCAGTCGTTCAGGGCCGGCAAGGCGTCGTGGCTGGTCAGGTCGGTTTGCAGGGGCGTCAGGCTGACATAACCGTGCTCGATGGCGTTGAAGTCCGTTCCGGCCTCTTCCTTGTTGGGGTCTCCCGCCAGTCCGATCCAGTAGGCCTTGCGTCCACGCGGATCTTCCACCGTGCTGACGGAAAAACCGCGCGCGCGCTTGCCCAAGCGGGTCAGGCGGAAGCCCTTGATGTCCGCCGCCGGCAGGTCGGGGACATTCATGTTGATGATATTGTGCGTGGGCAGTTTAAGTGCCTGCCATTGTTGGACAAGCCGGCAGACCAGCGCCGCCGCGGTTTCAAAATGCGCCGCTTCGGTATATTGCTTGACTGATGCGCCGCACAGCGAGACCGCCAGTGATGGCTTGCCGAGGAAGCGGCCTTCCAGCGCCGCGCCAACGGTGCCCGAATAGAGGACGTCATCGCCGAGGTTGGCGCCCGAATTGATGCCCGAGACCACCATGTCCGGCTCTTCATCAAAAAAACCGTTGACCGCCAGATAGACGCAGTCGGCCGGTGTGCCGTTGACCGACCAGAATCCATTGGACAATTTGAGCGGCCGCAGGGGCCGGTCCAGGGTCAGGGCGCTGGAAAAGCCGCTGCGTTCGCTTTCCGGAGCCACCACCGTCACATCGGCGATGGTCTTCAGCGCATTCGCCAACGCCGTCAGGCCGGGGGCAAGCACGCCGTCGTCATTGCTCAGCAGGATTCTCATGACATTACTCGATAGGAAACAGCAGAACCACGGCATGGGCTTCAATGCCTTCGCGCCGTCCGACAAAGCCCAACTTTTCGGTGGTTGTCGCCTTGATACTGACACACTCGGCACTGATTCCCAAGTCAGCGGCGATGCGTATTTGCATGTCCGCGATGTGGGGCGACAACTTGGGTCGCTCCGCCAACACGGTCAGATCACAATTGCCAACCTCATAGCCGCGCTGCCGGACCAAGGTCATGACCTGGCGCAACAGGCCCCGGCTATCGGCCTGATGATAGGCTGCATCAGTGTCGGGAAAATGTTTGCCGATATCGCCCATCGCCAGGGCGCCCAGCAGGGCGTCGCAAAGCGCATGCAGGGCGACATCACCGTCCGAATGGGCGATGAGTCCGTGTTCATGGGGGATGCGTACACCGCCCAGCGTCACATGGTCGCCCTCGCCAAAGCGGTGGACATCAATGCCGTGGCCGATGCGGGGAAGGATTTTCATCAGGCGTGACTCAACAGGTGGCTGGCGAGGATCAGGTCTTCGGGCCAGGTGATCTTCAGATTGCGCGGGCTGCCGGGGACCAATAACGGGCAATACCCCAGATATTCCAGCGCCGAGGCTTCATCGGTGACGGCGATACCTTCGGCCGCCGCCCGTTGAAGCGCATGCCGCAACAAGCCATGACGGAACATTTGCGGGGTTTGTGCCTGCCACATGCCCTCGCGCGGCACGGTGACGGCAATATGGCGGCCATCAGGGGCTGACTGCTTCAGGGTATCGCGAACAGGTTGCGCCAGGATGCCGCCCACGGTGTCGGATTGCACTTCGGTCATCAGGCGCAGAATATCCGATTCCGGAACACAGGGCCGGGCGACATCATGGACCAACACCCAGTCATCCGCCTCGGCTGGCAATGCCTCCAGCCCGGCCAGCACCGAATCCATGCGCTCGGCGCCGCCGGTAACAAAGCGCAGCTTGGCGGGATGACGGTAACTGAGGGAGCGGGCGCGGGTATCATCGGCGGCGACCGCCACCACGACTTCGCGGATGGCGGAAAAACCGGTCAGCAGGTCGAGGGTCCATTGCATCACGGTCCGCGATCCGATTTGCAGATACTGCTTGGGGAGATCACCGCCAAATCGGCGACCGGAACCGGCCGCTGGCACCACCGCGAACACCATCAGGGAGCCGTTGCCGGTGGCGGGCTCACCGCCGCCGCGCCTTCCGCCTTGGTGACGCGGACAAAGGTTTCCCCGTTGCGGATCATGCCCAGGTCGAGCCGGGCATGCTCCTCAACAGCTTCCAGTCCCTGCTTCAAGTCGCGGACCTCGGCTTCGAGGATCCGGTTGCGTTCGATCAGCCGGGCGTTTTCCGCCTGCTGGGACAGGATCTGGGTTTGCAGGTCGGCATTGTCAGCAATGCCCCCCTCCCCCAGCCACAATTTGGCTTGCAGCCAGACGATGACCAGCGCCGCCAGCGAGACCACAACACGACCAAACAGGGACTTCAGCATGACAGGATTTCCGCCCCGGTCCCGCGTTCAGGCGCGACCGGGTCTTTCGGAGTTAACGGAATGCGCGGAATTCCGCGCGACCGCGATAGGCTGCCACGTAATCCAGTTCCTGTTCAATGCGCAGGAGCTGGTTGTACTTGGACATGCGGTCGGAACGGCTGAGCGAACCGGTCTTGATCTGGCCGGCGGATGTCGCCACGGCCAGATCGGCGATGGTCGAGTCCTCGGTTTCGCCGGAGCGGTGCGAAATGACAGTGGCATAACCGTTCTTCTTGGCCAGGTAGATGGCTTCGAGGGTTTCGGTCAGCGTGCCGATCTGGTTGTACTTGATCAGGATGGCGTTGGCG
>CAZPZK010000321.1:0-3950 GCA_964591095.1 uncultured Moraxellaceae bacterium
CAGGGTTTGAGCGACCTGGTCAATGGCAACCTTCCCGAGGTTTGGCGGCAGGGGCCGCTGCTGACCGAGGCGGCGTATCCGGCGGGGCTGGTGGCGCGGGCGGTCAGCGACGGCTCCGGGCTGGAACTGGTGCTGCGCGCCGGGGAAGGGCCGCAACGGACGACGCTGGCGCTGGGCCGCCTGCAGCCGGGGCGGATGTATCGGGTGGAAGGCGCGTGCGTCGAGCGGTTGATGGCGGGGCCGGACGGTACGGCCTTGCTGGCGGTCGACTTGCAGGACCGTAACGTAGTGAAGGTGACAGCCGGGTAGCCCTGCTGACAGTCAGGCCGTGAATTCCGGTCCTTGCGCTGCGCGCCGGGAAAGACGTTTAATCCGGTGAACAGAATTCAGGAGAGCGTCATGAAAGCGGTCGTGTGCAAGGACAAGGTGTTGTCGGTGGTGGAGCGGCCCGAGCCGGTGCCCGCCAAGGGCCAGTTGCTGGTGCGGGTGATCCGTTGCGGTATCTGCGGCAGCGACCTGCATGTGCGCCAGCACTGCGACCACTGGGGCCAGCTGATGGTGCGCAGCGGCTACACCGCGCTGCAAAGTTCGGCGCAGGAAGTCGTCTTCGGCCATGAATTCAGCGCCGAGGTGCTGGATACCGGCCCGCGCACCCGCACCTCGCTGAAGCCGGGCACGCCGATCGTGGCGGTGCCGATGCTGCGGCGCGGCAAGGAAATCGACCTGGTCGGCCTGTCGGCATTCACGCCCGGCGCGTACGCCGAACGGATGCTGGTGGAAGCCTCGCTGGCGATGGCCATTCCCAATGGCCTGTCGCCGGTGGATGCCGCGCTGACCGAGCCGCTGGCGGTCGCCTGGCACGCCGTGCTGCGCGGGGAAGTGAAAAACAGCGATGTCGCCATTGTCATCGGCTGCGGTCCGGTCGGTTTGGCCATCATCTGCTTGTTGAAGGCGCGCGGTGTCCGCGAGATTGTCGCCAGCGACTTCTCGCCGGTGCGCCGCGCCATGGCCGGGCGTTGCGGCGCCACGCGCGTCATCGACCCGTCGCAGGAATCCCCGTTCACCAGCCGCCGCAAGTCCGGTTTTATCCACGAGGCGCAGGATCTGCTGGAACTGGCGGTCGGCACCAAGGAAAAACTGGACATGCTGCCCGTGCCGTGGTGGCCGTTGTGGGCGGCGGGTGAGCGCCTGGTCGGCCGCAAGCATCCGGTGGTGTTCGAGTGCGTGGGCGCGCCGGGCATTTTGCAGTCGATCATTGACGGCGCGCCGATGTTCACCCGCATCGTGGTGGTCGGCGTCTGCATGCAGCCGGATACCATCGAACCCGCCGTCGGCATCAACAAGGAACTGGATATCCGCTTCGCGCTCGGCTACACGCCGCTGGAATTCCGGCAGGCGCTGCACATGCTGGCCGAAGGCGAGGTCGACGCCTCGCCGCTGGTCACCGCCACCGTCGGGCTGGGCGGGGTGGATGCCGCGTTCACGGCGCTGGGGCAGGCGGGGAGCCACGCCAAGATCCTGATTGATCCGGCGTCGGCGGTGAGCACGGTGGCGGGTTGATCCCTAGGGATTGACCGGAAACGCCTTGTGGCAGCCGGCGCAGGTCTCGAATACCGCCTCGCTGGCCTGGTTGAGGCCGTTGATGTCGCGGGCCTTGGCCGCCGCGACGGTCGCCGTGGCGTTGCCGATCAGCAGGCGCGCCTGGCGGCGCCAGACCTCGTTGCCGCCGGGATTCAGCTTTTTCAATTGCTTGCCGGCCTCGGCCAGCACCAGCGCGCTCCTTTCCATCTCCCGCCAGTCGTCGTCCGTTGCCGGAGCGGTCTTGGCCACGGCGAACACCACCTTGGACGCGGGCACGACATGATTCACCATCAGCGGCTTCACTTTCGGGGAAACCGCCGGCGCGGCCAGGGCGGCCGGGGCGGGGGCGAGGGACAACAGGGCGAGGCAAACGCGCAGGCGGCGGGTCATGAACGGATTTCCGGTAATCAGGAGACAATAATGAACATTATACGGCGGCGGCGGCCTTCTCCATCATCCCTTCTTCCACCTTCCAGTGGCTCGCTCCGACAAAAATCAGCCGCAACTGCTTCACGGCGCGCATGCTCAGCTCGTATTGCAGCCGCACCTGGTCCGAGGTCAACGCCAGGATCTCGCCGCACCAGTTGATGGCGGTGTTGATCACCAGGTCGGCGATCATTTCCAGGTCGTCGCTGGGCAGGTTCTGCATCTCGGGGAACATGCGGAAGTCATTGGCCAGATCCGTCACGAAATGCCGCACCTCGCGCTGGATCGCCTCGCGCACCTTGGTCGAGCCGCCCATGCGCTCGCGCACCAGGAACTCAAAGCTCTGCGCCTCCTGCCGTACATAGAGCAGGAACATCATCACCGAGCTTTGCAGCGCGATATGTCCCGCGCCCTTTGCCTTCACCCGTTCATCGCGCAACATCTTGCGCAGGCTCAGCGACACATCGTCCACCAGCGCCAGCCCCAGCTCGTCCATGTCGCGGAAATGGCGGTAGAAGGCGGTCGGCACCACGCCCGCCTCGCGGGTCACTTCGCGCAGGCTGATGCTGACAAAGCCGCGACCTTCCTTCATCAGTTTCAGGGTGGCTTCCAGCAGCGATTGCCGGGTTTGCTGCTTGCGTTCGTCACGAGCGGTCATGGTCGTCAAATGAGCTAACAATTGTTCACCATATCCTAGCAAAAAAGTCGGTTTTGGGGGAGGCGGGAAGGGTGAACGGAGCGGTCAGTCGACGGATGGTTGCCGGTGTACACGGGTTATTGCTCCGTCAGTTTCCTAATGATTTAAATAAATCCAATAATAATCAATTGGTTGATTCTCGCGCGCGCGACGCGCGTAGGTGAAGGCGACGAATGGTGAAAAAAATTGGTGTACATGTGTTGACTCAAATCAAGAATCCGATATTATGAGTGTACAGACGTTCACCAAGGCACACAGGAGCCTGACCATGACCACTTTCAACCCCATCGCCAAGAAGCTCGCCGGTAAATTCGTTCGTGAAGACTGGCTGGATTTTGTGTTCTCGCATGTCGACCCGATGCTGGCTGTCAACCGCGTGCTGGCGGAAGTGGTCTCGATCTCGCAGGAAACCCCGGACATCAAGCGCTTCGTGTTCCGCCCGAACGCCAACTGGAAGGGCTTTGTCGCCGGCCAGTTCATGCCGGTGCGCGTGCAGATCGACGGCATCTTCCACGAGCGCTGCTACAGCCTGGTGAGCGAGCCGACCGACGGCCTGCTGGAAATCGGCGTCAAGCGCCAGCCCAACGGCAAGGTGTCGAACTGGCTGCATGACCACCTGCAAGTCGGCGACGTGATCGAGCTGGGCGACGCTTCCGGTGAGTTCGTCCTGCCGCAAACCATGCCCGCCAAGCTGTTGCTGATTGCCGGCGGCAGCGGCGTCACCCCCATCTACAGCATCCTGGTCGAAGCCCTGAAGCAGAAGCCGGCGCTGGACATCGCGGTGGTCTACTACGCCAACAGCGAAAAGGATCTGGCCTTCGCCAAGGAAATGGTGGAGCTGGCGGTGAAGCATCCCGGACTGAAGCTGAACTACGCGCTGTTCAGCGCCGGTGAAGGCGGCAAGTTCAGCGAAGCGCAACTCGCCAACGTCTGCGCCGACTACACCGAGCGTTCCGCCTTCATCTGCGGCCCGCAAGGCCTGATGAAAGCCGCCGCCGACCTGTGGGCCGCCAAGGGCATCAGCGCCCAGCTGAAGCAGGAACTCTTCGGACCGGCAGGCCTGGACAGCGACGCGGTCGGCAACGCCATGCCGATCACGCTGCGCCGCAGCCAGCAGGCCATGCTGCACACCAAGACGACGCTGCTGGAAAGCGCCGAAGCCGGTGGCGCCCGTCCTGCCTACGGCTGCCGCATGGGGGTCTGCAAGCAGTGCAGCTGCACCAAGGTTTCCGGCGTGGTGCGCGAC
>CAZPZK010000322.1:0-3949 GCA_964591095.1 uncultured Moraxellaceae bacterium
CAATAGCGGTACTGTCGTTTTTGCATACCCTGCCGTATCACGCGAGACAACGGTAAGGTTATGTTGCAAGGCAGTTGCCGCAATGATCAAATCCGGCTGTGGAAAGGTATGTCCTGTTTTACGACCTTGCTCAACGAGCCGCCTCCATATCAGCATTACCTCCTCACTGACAGCCAATATACGTCCATCGAACATCGGCCTGACCTGCATATTGAGCCACGCTGTCAACGCCGCGCGCTTCTCCGCATCCTGGATTTGCTCAATGCCAAAATTGATTTCGGCAAACGTCACTGTGCTCACAAAAAGCGTATTCAGCGGTTGCTTTGCAATAAAATCAATGACTTTAGGCTCTGGCCGCGGTCGGCGTAATTCGGACAGAATATTCGTATCGAGCAACCAGCCATTCATAAAACAACATCTCGCACAGGCAGTTCGGCTCCCGTTGCCAAATCCAGTTCCAATGCTTGATAGGGGGAAGCCTGCAAGATATCAATAAGATCTTGTCCGGTTGCGGAAGAAGCAGGCGCATGCAGGAATCGGGCAGCCTCGGCTTCATTCAATGCCATAAAAATCACTTCGACAGGGCGATTTTGCAGTTCTGGCGGCACGGCAATAGTGGCCTGGGCATGTTCGTAAATTTGGCGATGGGCATACATGGAAGGAATCCTCCGGTGCAATATGTGTTCATTGTAGCAGCAGAAGCCGCTTGCATGGAGCCATGCGGAATGCGGGGACAGGCCTTCGCACCGGCGACATTACCCCGTGTTGCCACACGGGCTACAGTTACTACGGGCATTGCCCCAAAAGTGGTAGCCTGCATGGAGCTGTGCGGAATGCGGGAGCCGGCCTGCGCCATAATGACGGCATCACCATAGCAAAGGTTTGCCCCGCAATGCCTTGCGGGCTACGGTTACTTTTCCAACACGACCTTCCTCAGTTGACACTGAAAGCCGCCGCCAGCGCACTGGCGGAGGACACGATGTTGGCGCCGCCAAAGCAGCCGGTTTATGCCGTTAGCCGCGACAATTGGCTGCCGATGAAAGCCGCCCGTGTTCCCGAGGCGCCGCCGGACGAACCCGGCTCCTGTCTGGTTCAGGTATGGCGATACCCTCCGGCATTGTGCGCGCGGCATGGCGTCGTTGACCCCTTTTCGCTGTACCTCAGCCTTAAGGATGATCCCGATGAGCGGGTGCGGATGGCCCTGGATAACCTGATGGAGCAATACGCATGGTAGGTTTGGAGAGATTTCAGGAACACTTTGCGGCGTTTACCGATCAGTATGTTCTGATTGGAGGTACGGCCACACTGCTGGTTCTGGATGATCAGGGGCTGGAAGAGGTAGCCTGCATGGAGCCATGCGGAATGCAGGGGTTGCCGACAGAACACAAACAGCATGTTTTAGCTAAGGTTTTCCCGCAATCCTTGCGGGCTACAGTTGCTGGAGTGTGATGATGCCGTTTTTTATGTCAGTGCCGCGACGGTGTGGGTGGCTTGAGTTTAGCATGGCGGGGATTTGGCAGGGAGTGTGTGGTGCAATGCCAATACAGCCTGCTGCTAAAACAGAACCGGGGCGCTGTGGCAAAATATTGCCCCGCAATGCTTGCGGGCTACGGATACTGACAGTAATTTTCCTGCATCAGCATGCAGGCTACGATTCTGCAGGATGGCGTAAAAGCAGGGCATAAGCCGCCTGTGGGGGGGAAATCATGCGCCCCCGTTTTTATTTAAAGCCATCATTGGCACAATACCGCGCATCGCTCTTTGGCGTAATCCCAGCCGGAAAAACGCCCGCCGTCTGATGCGGAGACAATAAAAGAATCCTCCCCAAAAGACTTGTATTGCGAAAACAGCGCTTCCGCAGTCATGCCGGGTGCGTAATACTCAGCCAGGCAGCGATCTACGATTCGCTGGGCGGCGGCAACCGCATCCGGCCAAGTCTCAAACCGGCCATGCGTATAGATCTCGTCCTCGTCCATATAGTGGAAGTTATCTGCAACACGAACCTCAAACATGTATCCCACTCCACAGCCTGACGAATAGCCACAAAACGCATGAAGCAATCGGGCGTCCCGGGTTTTCGCCCGCCTTGAAATATGGCGCCGAACGTACCACGCGAAATGCGGGAGCCAGCATCCGCCACGACATCATCCCCGTGTTGGCACACGGGCTACGAAGACTGCGGCAACAGGGTATTCAGGAAGCTGATCAGCAGGTCTTTGTTGGGTTCTTCGCCAAACAGCTTTTTGAAGCCGAAGTCGGTGAAGGGGTTAATGAATGTGTCCTGCATGGCCAGCCTCCGGTGTGGGTGGCTTGAGTTTAGCATGGCGGGGATTTGGCAGGGAGTTGTGGTGCACGGCCAATGCCGCCTGCTGCTAAAACAGAACCGGGTCGCTGTGGCAAACGATTGACCCGCAATGCTTGCGGGCTACGGATACTGCGTCATCTTCAAAGGGTAGCGAGGAGAAAAGTGACAGGAACTGCTGCTGCATCCGCAAGGTTCTTTCCGGCCACTGGCTTTGCATGGCTCCGTAATACAGTTCGGCCTTAACCACCGAGCATACATGCACGTCTTGCAAACGGTGACTGCGGAGGTTGGCTGCGATACCGGATTGCGGTTTGTTCAGGTACACAATGCAGGCGTTGGTATCCAGCAAATACTTCATTCCAGCTTCAGCCGTTGCTCGTATTCCCCTTGGGGAGCACGTTCCACGGGGTCATCGGCCAGGCAGCCGGCGGTTCTCTCGAAAAAGTCCAGCGGCCATCCGTTCGCATCAACGGCGGAGTATGGTCTGGCTGTTTCCATGTCATCCAGCGATAACAAAATGACCTCCACCCGCTTATGGCGCAGTTCGACCGGCACGGTGAACACCGGGGGCATGTTTTCGTAAATACGTGGTACCGGCAAAGTCATTTTTTCAGCTCCACACAAGGCTTGCGGGGGTTTCACTATAGCTTTGTCGCCTGCCGGGAGCAACGGGATATCGTGTCCCCGTGTCCCCGTGTCCCAGCCGCAACGCAGGGCCTTACCCAGCCCCACCACCCCAAAAGCCCAAAACGCCAATTTACTGACCGGAACGAACCACACGCACATAGCCGTTAAGACTCTTATCGCCGTAGTCGGTGCCGCCGTAGCCGAAGAAGACGAACCACGCGCCGCCACCAAAGTCGGCATACGGCGAGGACGTCCAATACCAGTTGCTGGTGGTAGCGGGAAACAGCGTTTCGTTAATGGCCGGGCTGTAACACGCCTCCTCCACCAGGCTTTGCAACTCCTTGGAGTTGGGCACGCGCCAGCCGTTGCTCAGGTCACGCGCGGCCTGCAAGGCGCTTTGCCAGGTGTACACCCCGGCGCTGCCCGCGCAGGTGGAGCCGTTCCAGCTTTGCCCCAGGCTGCACCGCTGCCAGATGAGGCCGGTTTGCGTGTCCAGCACCTCGGTGCCGCCCGCTTGCACGGTATAACGGCTGTCCGGCGCTTTGCGCGGAATGGCGGTATTGCAGGTTTGCGCCTGCGCGGCCACGCACAGGGCCAGCAGCGCCACGGTAAGGGTTGTTTTATGCATGGTGAAACTCCTGTTCTGGCAGCCCCGGACAGGGCAAAAGGGGACGGGGCGGTTTTGGCGGCTTGACGATGACGGCGGCCAGCCAGTCGTAGCGCCGGTAAAAATCCTGTTGCAGCTTATGGCTGTCAGCATGGCGGAAATGCCCCTGATAGCTGGCCCACACCGAGCGGATGGCGGCCTGTTGGCGCTGATCGGCATGGATGACCCGGCCTTGCGGCGTGCGGGCGGTATGTTGCACTGCCTCGCCCCACGCTGTCTTTCCCCCCTGTAAAACAGGGGGGAGGCCCGCAGGGGCCGGGGGGGGGTGCGGACAGCAGCCCAGACATTTTCTCCGCAACATGATCCTTGCGCAGCGCACCGCCGGTTACCCCCAGCCCCGCGGGCAGCCC
>CAZPZK010000323.1:0-3939 GCA_964591095.1 uncultured Moraxellaceae bacterium
GCCGATGATCGCCATGGCCGTGTCGTACAGGGTCTTGGCGTCAGCGTGACCCATGCGGATCAGGGTGTGCAGGATCGGGTAGTCGAAGCCGATGCTGTTGAACCCGACCATCCGGGCGCCCACACTCTTGAGCCAGTGGACCCACTCGATGATGGCTCGGGAGTCGTTGCGCCAGTCGCTGATCTCGAAGTTCCACTCAATCGGGAGCCAGGCGTGCTGGGCGTTGATGGTGAAGATGTTCGGGTACGTTTCCTCGTCCCAGATGATGTCGTGGGTCATTTGAGCCACCGATTAATCAACCACGCCCAGATCGCACCACCGAGAACCTTTGCTGCGAACTGCAGCGCGACGATGTGTGGCATGAGAACACCGAACGCAAGGGTGGGGAAAATCAGTGAGTCAACGGCAGCTCCTGCGACATTGGAACCATTGGCTCGACGAAGCCACGTTCCGGGCAGTCTCACAAACACTGACCAATCTACAACCGCTGCCGCTGTGAACGCCACTGCGGACGCTACAGCAATGTGACCGGCAGCGGGGTTGAGCGCGTAGGTGATCAATCCTGAAACTGAGATCAAGGCACCCATCTGCCACATCCTCAAGCGAGTGTGAAGCCAGTCTCGAAGCGCGAGATCCAGACCAATCAAAATAAATGCGTTGATCGGTGACACCCACGGTCCCCAAGTTGCGATGGACAAGTTCGCCAGCATCATTGCGGCAGCGTAAACAAGAATAGCGATAGTCAGCATGATTACTCCTTCAATGTCCATTTGGACGGGCTGTTGTGAAACTCGATTCGCTCTCTAATGATCTGTGCTCGGGCCTCTTTGGTCATCGGTAAATACCGGCCACTCGACCACTGCTTGTCGATGCCCACGTTCCGTCCGATGTTGGTGCTGTCGGCACTGGCGAAGGGTATCTTGGTAAACACTTTGGGGTTGAGCATTCGCAACCCGTGAATCTTGCATTTGGGGAATCCGTTGTCATCACATATGACGGTAAGCGCCTCGCTGATCCGCGCCCACCACAATTCGTTCCCAACTACCGCGTAGTCGCCAGAACTGCCAATACATATCCTCGGCCACTCCTTGACCAACCACGCCAATCGGTCAAGGGACTCGTGCATATGCCACACAGGAGCACCTCGATGAACCCCGTGAGGCCACTGCATCAGCAAAAGGTCGTTCGCTGTTTCATCACCGTCAATCACATCGGGAATCACCGCGAAGTCGCACGACGGGTGTGCGAGACACATTGCCGCCCAGTCGTAAAACTCAGTCCAATCCGTGATCGGAGAACCAGAACGCCATGCACTGAACGCCCCGTTGTCAATGGCAAATGACTGACACACCTCGACTGCAATGTTCAATTGATCCTTGTGGCGAAACGACACAAACGCATGACCCACGGACACCGCCTTCAGTGCTGCTGTCGAGGGGGTAATGGGTAACCCGTGGTAGTGAATCACAGTTTACTCTCACTCAAAACGGACACTCGGTGCTCGGCCTCAGACGTTCTCGCAATCTGCTCCAGCAGATCCTTGATGATCTTGTCCTTGGGGTCGGAGCTATTCTTCACCGACTCGTAGAGCTCAGACTTGCTGTTGCCGAGGTAGTCGTAGCGACCGTTCGGCAATTTGACCAAGTCCGCCACGATCACCGACCCCCGAGGAACGAGGGCAGAGCAGGCGCAGCAGGGGCGCCAAAGGCAGGAGCACCAAAGGGCGCTGGCGGCATCTGTGGAGCCGGCGCAAAGCCTCCCATGAACGCCGGCATCGCGGCCCCGGACGCACTTGGCCCCGTGGGTGCGGCAACAGCACCGAACAGGCCCGTAACGTCCGCAGGGCCTTCGCCAAAGGCCACATCGTCCCGCAGGAACTGGACAGCCACCAAGTCGCAGCGGATGCCGTTGCCGTGCTTGTTCTTCTGCACCCAGGGCTTGATGGCAGCGTTGACCCTGCAGCCCCCGTACATCTTGCGAGCAATGGCCATGCACGCCATCGTGTTCGCGGGGTCAGCCGGTTGCCCGTTGTCCTGGATCATCTGGGGCTGGCGATCAGAGCCCGCGGTGATGAACACCATGCCGGGATACCCATCGTAGGGGGCGAAGGTTTTTTTGTTGATCTTCTCGGACCCGTGACCAAAGCCGCGCAGCTTGCGATCGTTCTGGATCATCTGCATCACGGTGCTGGCGTGCTCGGCGAAGGTGGCCACCATCAGTTTGCCGTAGTGCTCGTAGAACTGCTTGAACCCGGGGTGATCGGGCGGCATGATGAACTCGGCGTTGTACGAGATCCGCTCTTTGCCGGTCTGCTCGTTGATCTGCTTCTGGGGCTCACTCAGATGAGGAAAACTTAGTCTAACATCCGAAAGAAAAATAACGTCTGACATGATCTACTCCAATTGATTTACGGTTAACTTGAATAAGTGGTGTCGTTGTGCGTGAATGTGTTACGTCTTGCCTCCTTTACAACTTCAGTAGCCCGATCCAGTGAATCAAATCTTCCAAGAAATATCCATTTTCTGTGGTGCTGCACCCTAGCCATCCACTTCTCGCGCCGCTTGTCCCAATAAACACCACGGACCCCACTGGTGTTATTGCACTGCAGCCTAGTGTTCTCCCTGTTCTGCTTCGTTGTAACGACTCGCAGGTTTGCGATGGCGTTGTTGGACTTGTCACCATCCATGTGGTCAACCTCTCCATCGGGCATGACACCGTGCATGTACAGCCACGCCAATCTATGAGCACGGTATCTCTGGTAGTTGATGACCATGCCGATATAACCACGGGGCTCAACACACCCAGCACAGTCCCCCGGTTTCACCCGAAAACTTGCAGGTTTAACCCAGACAAAAATGCCGGTCATGGGGTCGTATGACACGACTTCCCTCAACTCCTGCTGCGTAATCATGACCCACCTCTACGAGAGCCACGATGGCAGTGCTTCGGCCACCGGGGCTTGGGAAACCGCTGCGAACAGCGGCGATGCGTCCAACACCACGGCAGGCCGGGAGTCGGATTCGGGGACCACGGTGAGATTGCCTGCGACCTTGGCCACATACTCGGTGTCCAGCGTCTTGAGTTGACGCTCGGACAACTGCTTGCTGACCTTCTCGCCGGCCTTGGTGGCCTCCCACTTCAGTTTCTCGACCTTCGCGGGAGTGACGAGTTTGGTCTCCCAGACTGCAGACTTGGGGATGCCCATGCCGGTGAGTTTGCCCGCAATCTCATCCTCGGGCAGCGCCCAGGACCGCGAGCCGCGACCATAGACCACCTTGAGCCCGGGGATGGCCTGGCCGGCCTTCAGGCGGCGCAGAGCCTCCTCCTCGACCGACTCGATCATCTGACGCACCAGTGGCGCGGCCAGCATGATCTGGCTGATCTTCTCGGGGGTCATGGTGTTGGGGTCGAGGTCGGCAGCTTGCTGCGACAACTCGGTGACCGGGTTAGCGGTGTAGTGATCCACCATTGCGGTGGCACTCTGTGTGTTCAAAGCAGGGAACGACATTCCCATCTCCTTTACGAGGTCGTTGGCCCTTGTGGCACACGACTTGTGTTTACAGTATTTGCAATGACTCCCGGACACCAGGGGTGCGTCGGGCTTGTCCGTGGCTGCAGCGCCCGCTACGAACTTGCCAATCTTGCCCATGAGGTCGGGGATTGTCAAGTCGTGCGAGGTGATGATGGGCAGACCCTTGAGTGCCATCTTCGGCTGGATGATCGTGGTCTTGATGGTCTGGAATCCGTAGTCCCCGTTGATGGGCTGCTTGAGTTTCGCCAGTGCCCCGAGTGCGTACAGTTCGAGTTGCGGGTTGTCCTTGGCCGTGACCTCGTTCATCCCGTCCTTGTAGTCGATGACCTCGAACTCCAAGGGGGTCGTGATCTGGACATCGGCCGTGCCACTCATGTCGTCGCGCCCAAGGAAGTGCGCCGGCTGGA
>CAZPZK010000324.1:0-3935 GCA_964591095.1 uncultured Moraxellaceae bacterium
ATGCGTCGAAAAAGCCAGCAAAATGCGGTTGTGCGGCCGACGCGAATAGGGCTTGGGTCTCCTTTCCCTTTCGATTTGCGGGGCGGGATGCTAGCCTTTCGCATCGCTCAAAAATGTAGTGTTTGCACCTATGAGTAATTCCCTCAAGAATCAGTTGCTGAAGTCCGGACTGGCGGACCCCAAAAAGTTGAAAAAACTGGAGCACGAAAAGCGCACCGCCGTTGACAAGGATGAAGCGCGCAAGTTGGCTCAGATGGCGCTGCAAGAGAAACAGGCCCGAGACCGCGAACTGAACCGTCAGCAGCAGGAGGAGCGCGAAGCCAAGGCGCGTGAGGCTCAAGTCATCAATATGGTCGAGACGCAGGCGATCAGCCGCAAGGGTGGGGAAACTGCCTATCAATTTGCCGACGGTGGCAAGATCAAGAAGTTGTACGTCACCGAGCCTCAGTTCAATCAGCTAGTCAAGGGACAGATTGCCGTGGTGCGCCGAGGCGACGGTTATGAACTGGTGCCGACGGTGGTGGCGGAAAAGATCCGTACCCGGGACGAATCGGTGGTGGTGGTCTTGAATACGCGGGTGGAAAAGCAGGAAGTGGATGAAGACGATCCGTACAAGGATTATGTCATTCCCGACGATTTGATGTGGTGAGGCCGAACCCTCTCCCCGCCCAGGGGAGAGGGTGGGTTGCGGTTATTCGCGCGGCAGCGCCTGCCACTCCTTCTGCCATTCACTTTGTTCGTTCTTGGACAACCCTCCCAGCGCCTCGATGCCGTGGCGCAGGCGGTGGAACGTGAGGTCGGGGCCGAGGATGGCCATGGCCTCCATGACCGGCGTGCTGGAGGACGAGCCGGCAATGGCGATGAAATAGGGCGCCATGAAATCGCGCAGTTTGACGCCCATCGCGGTGCTGATGCGTTGCAGCGTGGCGCCGACGGTTTCATGATTCCACAACATCACCTTTTCCAGTTCCCACAGCCCGAACTGCATTACCTTCTTCACTTCCTCCGGCGACAGCTTCTTGTGGGACAGCTTGTCAGCCGTGACGCTCACTTGTCCGGAAAAAAAGAATCCGGCCCAGTTGACGGCCTCGGACAGCGTCTCGATGCGCGGCTGGATCTGCTTGGCCACCTTCGACAGGTAATCCGTGTTTACCGCCCACTGCTGAAAGGCGTGCATGAAGTCGGGAAGCGGCATTTCCTTCAGCCATTGGCCATTGAGCCAGCTAAGCTTGGCCACGTCAAAGGTGGGGCCGCCCAGCGACACCCGGCTGATGTCGAAGTGGCTGATCATTTCATCCAGGGTGAACTTTTCACGCTCATCCGGCATGGACCAGCCCATGCGGCCGAGGTAATTCAGCATGGCTTGCGGTAGAAACCCCATGCGCTCGTAATAAGTGATGCTGGTGGGGTTCTTGCGCTTGCTGAGCTTGCTCTTGTCGGGGTTGCGCAACAGCGGCATATGACACAGCACCGGCGCGGTCCAGCCAAAATACTTGTACAGCAATAGATGCTTCGGGGCGGAGTTGATCCATTCCTCGCCGCGAATGACGTGGGTAATTTCCATCAGGTGGTCATCCACCACGTTGGCAAGGTGGTAGGTGGGCAGGCCGTCAGCCTTCAGCAGAACCTGCATGTCGACCTGGGCCCATTCGATTTCAATACGGCCGCGCAGCATGTCATCGATGTCACAAACCCCTTCGCGGGGGACCTTCATGCGGATGACCGAGGACTCTCCGGCGGCCAGACGGCGTTGAACTTCCGACTCGCTCAGGGTCATGCACAGACCGTCATAACCGATGGTGTCCTTGGCGGCGGTTTGCCGGGCGCGCAGTTCTTCCAGACGGTGGTTGTCGCAGAAGCAATGAAAGGCGTGTCCGGCCTTGACCAGGTCATCAGCATGCTTGCGGTAGATGGCGCTGCGTTCGCTCTGCCGATAGGGCGCGTGCGGGCCGCCGACATCCGGACCCTCGTCCCAGTTCAGGCCCAGCCAGCGCAGGGAAGAAAGAATCTGGTTTTCCGATTCCAGCGTCGAGCGCACCTGATCCGTGTCTTCAATGCGCAGGATGAACTGGCCGCCGTGCTGACGGGCGAAGCAGAGGTTGAACAATGCAATATAGGCGGTGCCGACGTGCGGGAAGCCGGTGGGCGAGGGGGCGATGCGGGTGCGGACGCGGGACATTTCTTGAAGAGGCCTGTTTCACTGACGGATGACCGCCGATTATACGCCAGAGTTGTGCTAGAGTGATTTTCAAAAGCTATTGGAAACAGGGACACCTCCCATGACAGCTTCTTCTCCCATGAACCGCGACTTGTTCTGGCGGTTGATCGAAATCTCCACGGCGCTCTCCAGTGAGCGCAATACGGCGCGGCTTTTTGAAAAGATCCTGGATGCGGCCCAGGATATAACCCACGCCGATGGCGGCACGCTGTACCTGCTGAAGGAGAAGAATGGCAGGCTGGCCCTCGAATTCGAAATCATGCGCAATAACTCGCTGAGCCTGACCCTGGGGGGGACCTCCGGAAGGCCCATCCCGTTTGCACCGCTGCCGCTGTACCGTGAAGACAATTCCCCCAATCACAACAACATCGCCACCCATACCGCCCTGACCAAGCGCATGGAAAATATTGAGGATGCCTATTGCGCCGAGCATCTCGATTTTTCGGGAACCAAGGCATTTGATGCGCGCACCGGCTATCGTTCCAAGTCCTTTCTCACCGTGCCGCTGTGCAATCATGAGGGCGAGGTGATCGGGGTGTTGCAACTGGTCAATGCCAAGGATTTCCTGACGGGGCAAAGCATTCCCTTTCCACAGGATATCGAGCCGATCGTGGCGGCTCTGGCATCCAGCGCCGCCATTGCCCTCGACAACCAGATTCTCCTGCAGGATACACGGGACCTGCTGGATGCGTTCATCAAGGTCATTGCCCAAGCCATTGACGCCAAGTCCTCGCATACGTCCGCCCACTGCCAACGCGTTCCGGCGCTGACGGAGTTGATCGCCCAGGCGGCCTGTGAGGCGGCTTCCGGACCCTTGCAGGGCTTCAGTCTCAATGAAAATGATTGGTATGAATTGCGGGTGGCGTCCTGGCTGCATGACTGTGGCAAATTGGCGACCCCTGATTATCTGCTCGACAAGTCGACCAAACTGCATCTGTTGCTGGATGGCGTTGAAACGGTCAAGGCGCGTTTTACCGCCCTGCTGGCCCAAACCGAATTGGGCTATCTGACGCAAATGCGTGAGAACCCGCAGCAATCGGCGGTGCTGGATGAATTGATGAGCCAGGAGTTGGCCGGTCTGCGCGATGATTGCCTGTTCATTGAAAAGGCCAACAAGGGCGGCGAGTTCATGAGCGAGGACCACAAGGCGCGTGTCCGCCAGATTGCCGGTCGGCGTTGGCGGGATCATCTGGGGATGGAACAGCCCATCCTGACCGAGCAGGAGGTCGCTTTCCTGTGCATCGATCGCGGAACGCTGAGTTTTGAAGAGCGGCAGAAAATCAATGACCACATGAAGGTCACGATCCAGATGCTGGAGTCGTTGCCCTTTCCGAAGAACCTGCAACGGGTTCCCGAATATGCCGGCGGGCATCACGAGAAAATGGATGGCACCGGCTTTCCCAAGGGGTTGAAGCGCGAGCAGATGTCCTGGCCGGCGCGCATGATGGCGATAGCCGATATCTTCGAGGCATTGACCGCCAGTGAGCGGCCGTATAAACCACCGATGAAAATTTCACAGGCCTTGGGCATCCTGCAGCGGATGCGCGACCAGAATCATATTGATCCCGACCTCTACAGCCTCTTCCTGGAGGCGCGGGTCTGGGAGCTTTATGCCCGGCGTTTCCTCAAGCCGGAGCAACTGGATGTGGAAAGCATCGAAGCCTGGAAGTGACAGGGGCCTTTAACGATAAAGCCTATGCTGGAACTGCTCATAAGC
>CAZPZK010000325.1:0-3930 GCA_964591095.1 uncultured Moraxellaceae bacterium
GTGCCACACTCTGTAATCGCTGAAGGAAAAGATTATAGGTTCTGGTATGGTGGAGGTGATCACTTCGAGGCCGGAGGTGGAAAAATGCTTCCCGTTTATGATGTGAGGTATCTACTTTCGAATAGTCTTGAGAATATTCCAAGAGAAGGTCTTGTTTGCTTGAGAACGAAGGATGACGAATATCGAGTTGGTCGCCCTTTTGTCATTAAAAAGGATAAAGAATATATCATGTTTTATGGCTACAGTTCTGTTAGCCATCATTATCAATTGGGATTTGCAACTTCAAGGGATGGTATTTCTTGGGAGCGGAAAGATGCTCAGATGAATCTTTCATTGTCCGAAAATGGATGGGATAGCGGTATGATGGCATATCCCTCTTTGTTTGAAACTTCGACAGGGATCTATTTGCTATATAACGGGAACGAATACGGCGCTTGTGGTTTTGGCCTAGCGCGTCTTTTGGATTGGGCTTGATGTTCGTTCTTCAGCCGTACTCCGAGGGTTTGAGTAGTCGGTGGGATGAGTTGGTGAAATCCTCCCGCAACGGCACCTTCCTGCTGGAGCGCAATTTTATCGGTTATCACGCGCACCGTTTCGAAGAGGTCTCGGTCCTGATTCAGGACGAGAATGGGCACGTGTTGGCAGCCTTCCCCGCGACCCGGCATGGGGATGACGTCATTTCCCACGGTGGCCTGACCTATGGTGGCCTCATCCTGTCCCCCCGCCTGACGCAGGCCGCCGTGCTGCAGGTTGTTGCGCAACTGGGGGCGCATTATGCCGCCGCCGGTTGCACCCGCCTGCTCTACAAGGCGGTGCCGCATGTCTTTCACCGCTTTCCGGCGGAGGACGACCTGTATGCGCTGCATCGGCTTGGCGCGCGCCTGGTGCGGCGCGACGCCTCCAGCGCCGTCGCCCTGCAGGAGGCGTATGCCTTTACCAAGGGCCGCAACTGGTCGGTCAACAAGGCGCGCAAGGCCGGACTGACAGTGCGGAGCAACCCGGACCCGGCGGCCTTCCACCAATTGCTGACCGCCGTGCTGGCGCGTCATGGCGCGGCGCCAGTGCACTCGCTGGATGACATGCGCCTGCTGATGGCCCGCTTTCCGGAGCGGGTGGTGTTGTACGAGGCCGTGCGGGACGAAGAACTTTGCGCCGGCGTGTGGTTGTTCGACAAGGGAAGCGCGGTGCATACCCAATACATGGCGGCCTCCGAGGCTGGCCGCGACTGCGGCGCGCTGGATTTCCTGGTGGCGGAGTTGATGCGTGTCCTCTATGCCGACCGTCGCTATTTCAGTTTCGGCATTTCTACCGAGCAGGCCGGGCAGTACCTGAATGAAGGGTTGATCGCCCAAAAGGAAGGTTTTGGTGCGCGCACGGTGGTGCATGATTTTTACGAGTGGAACTTATGAAGCCTATTCCCTTTCTCGATCTGGGCGGCATCAATCATCGCCAGCGGCAGGCGCTGGCGGATGCCGCCTTGCGGGTGATTGATTCCGGCTGGTACATCCTAGGCGCTGAAGTCGACGCCTTCGAGCGCGAGTTTGCCGATTATTGCGGAGCCGCGCATTGCGCCGGGGTCGCCACCGGGCTGGACGCCCTGCACCTGGCGCTGGAAGCGGCCGGGGTCCAGGCCGGCGACGAGGTGATCGTGCCGGGCTTTACCTTCATTGCTACGTGGCTGGCGGTGAGCCGGACCGGCGCCAAACCCGTGCCGGTGGAGCCGGAAGCGACCGGTTTCAACCTCGATCCCGCCGCCGTCGAAGCCGCGATAACCCCGCGCACCCGCGCCATTATCGCCGTGCATCTTTACGGCATTCCGGCGGACATGACGGCGCTTCGCGCCGTGGCGGACCGTCATGGACTGTTCCTGCTTGAAGATGCCGCCCAGGCGCATGGCGCCCGCTGGCGTGACCAACCGGCCGGCAGCCTGGGGGATGCCGCAGCCTTCAGTTTTTATCCGGGCAAGAACCTGGGGGCGTTGGGCGATGGCGGCGCGGTGACCTGTCGCGCCGAGTCCCTGGATGCCCGCGTCCGCCTGCTCCGTAATTACGGATCGACGGTCAAGTATGTGCATGAGGTTGCGGGATATAACGCGCGGCTTGATGAAATGCAGGCGGCCTTCCTGCGGGTGAAGCTGCCGGTGCTGGAGGCTGACAACGCGGATCGCCGCCGAATTGCCGCCCGGTACACGCAAGCACTTGCCGGCACCGGCCTGGGACTGCCCGTCGTGCCGGAGGCGGCCCTGCCGGTCTGGCATCTCTATGTGGTGCGCCATCCTGACCGTGACGGCTTTGCCGCCCGGCTGCGGGAGGCGGGCATCCAGACCATGATCCATTATCCGCACCCCTGTCACCGGCAGGAAGCCTATCGCGCCCTGAATTTGCCCGCGGGGGCGCTGCCCCGCAGCGAGCAACTTCATGCCGAGGTGCTCAGCCTGCCGATCTGGCCGGGCATGAGCGATGAAGATGTCACCCGGGTCATTGACGCCTGCCGACGGCTGGCCTGACGAGGAACAAGAGCATGTCCAATCCCCTGGTGTCGGTCGTCCTGCCGGCCTATAACCACGAAAATTACATAGCGGAAAGCATTCGCTCCGTCATCGCCCAGGATTACGACAATCTGGAACTGGTGGTGCTCAATGACGGTTCCCGCGACAAGACGGATGAGGTCATCCGTTCGCTGGAGGCGGAGTGCCGGGCGCGCTTTGTCCGTTATGAGTACATCAACAAGGAAAACGAAGGCGTGGCGCGGACGCTCAATCGCGGGATCGAGTGGGCGCGGGGGGAATACGTCAGTTCCATTTCCTCCGATGATCTGATGAAGCCTTACAAGATCACCGTGCTGATGTCGATGTTCGAGGGGGCGGAGCCCGACGTCGCCATGGCCTGCGGCGATGCCGACTTCATCGACGAGGTCAGTGATCTTATCGCGTTGCCGCCCAAGGGCCGGACTTCCTTCCTGAAATACCATACCGAGGGGCGGACGGACCTGGATCCCGAGCGCAATTTCTTTGCCTACGACACCCTGATCAACAGCAATTATGTGCCCGGCATGGCGATGATCTGGAAAAGGGAAGCGTTGATGGCGGTGGGCTGCTTTACCCCCGGCGTGGCGATTGAGGATTGGGACCTGTGGCTGAAGCTGGCCAAGCATTACCGTTGCCGGTATGTCGATGTGCCGGTGGCCAGCTACCGGCTGCATGACACCAATACCATCCGGGTCGCCGTGCCCAAGATGCGCATCGGCATTGACGGGATCTACGAGCGAGAATTTCCCTACGTCCTGCGTCATTGCCGGTCGTTGGCGCCCAAGGTGGCTCGCGATTGGCTGAAGAACTCGCGCCAGCTTTACCGGGCCGGTTATCGCGGCTACCTGGCCCGCTACCTGCGCCTGGATGTTGTCCTCGCGGCGATGGGCATAGTCCTTCCCGCACGTTCCTGATTCAGAATTTCCCCAGCCACCACAGGCGGCCGCCCATGGCCGTCTTCAACGCCTGCCGCAGATTCTTGCCCAAGCGCGGGCTCTGGTAGAGTTCCGCGCGCGCCTGCATCAGCATCAGGAAAAGGCCGGGGTTGAACAGCCGCCGCCCGACATGCAGGCAATGCGATTCCAGGGCCTGCAACAGGCCGGCCAGTGGTGTGGTATCCGCGCCGCTGGCCTTCAGCGTCCGGATCAGCTCCAGCAAGTCCGCGTTGCGCCGGAAGAACTGTTCCCGACGCGAGCCTTTCTTCTTCTTTTTCAACTGCAGGTTGTTGTTGGCGTTGGTGGCATGGATGCGATGCCGGCAAAGCGTCTCCGGCAGATAACCAATCCCCTGGCCCAGGCTGGCCAGCTAGGCCAGCCATTGGTCGTACATCAACAAGGAGGGGGTGGCATGGCGGGTCGCCTGTTCAAAAATGCGGCGTGTGTCCATGATGTTATGGCCGGAAC
>CAZPZK010000326.1:0-3921 GCA_964591095.1 uncultured Moraxellaceae bacterium
CCATTGAGCGGAGACCGGATTTCATGACTCAACGTCTCCAGAAACCGGGTATTGGCCAGACTCTCTCCCTCGGCCGCCACCACCTTCTGCTGTGCCTCCATTTCCAGGGCATGCGAGCGTTTCAATTCCTCGCGCAATTGACGCTCCTTCTCCAGCATCAACGCCTGCTCCTGGATCTTGGCGCGGCGTTCCAGACTGATGCGGTCACCCAAGGCAAAGGAAAACAGCGTGGCTTCGATGACACTGCCGATCTGAATGGCATATTCGGTGAAAAAGTTGACCGGGAGGAAGCCTTGCTTGTTGAGTGACAGAATCGCGATGGTCGGCATCAGGAACGCCCAGCCCAAGGCATAATAGCGGGCATGCGATTGCCCCTGATACCAGAGATAAAACCCGGCCCAGATGGCGTAAACCGCCAGCAAGCCGCAGCAGATGACGGCCAGACGCACCGAAAGGCTGTAGCTCATCGACAACGACACCAGCATGATCGCGAAGCCGATCGCCGCAGTGATCCGGAACATCCTTTCGATCCGGGGGAAAACTGTCGCTGGCTTGAGGAAGCTGAGTGAGAACATGGCGCCGCTGAAAAGGCAGCACGCCATCGCAAATGGCACGATAACCGCATTGATCCGGGGCCAGGATGGCCAGATGAACTGATAGCCAAAGCCTTCCAGGGCGATCTGGAATACCAGGATGGAAAACACGAACAGGCTGTACCAGGCATAGCTGCGTTCGCCCAGCACCAGATAGATAAAAAAATTGTAGACCGCCATGATCAGCAAGATGCCGAAATACACGCCCTCGATCAGCAAGGTCCGCTGCTCACGGTCATAAAAATGCTGGCGGTCGTAATAGGTGAGCGGCACTTGCAGCGAGCCATCGGTTACCACCCGGATCAGGTAGATCCGGCGCTCTCCGGCATCCAGCATCACCGGTGTCAGAAAATAGCGGTTGGGCAGCAACGCGCCGGCACCGGACTCCATATCGCCGAACCGATGCATGGCCAGAATCGCACCGTCAATTCCGGTTTCGACCACGCGCACATGATCCAGCGCCGGATAGGTGATGGCCAACAGGCCATCCACCGCATCCCGGCTCGCAACCTCCAGCCGGAACCAGTAGGCTTGCGTGGTAAATCCCAGATTGGGAATACCTTGGGCAGGAATCCAACGATTTTCGGGTAAGTGCGCGACTTCCGTGGGGGACCAGTTACCTTCATCCGGGAGATACGCAACATGCGTGGCCGTCTCAAGCCATCCATCGGCGGATGACAGGGACAGCGGCGGCGCCACGGCCGCGTGCAACGGCGTCAGGGACAGGCTCCACAGCACGGTCCACCACCGGATGAATAGCCACCAGGCCGCCTTGTTCATTTTATTATTCGAGGATTGACTGCCAATTTTCCTGACTATACGCCAGCGCGGGAATCGCGTCTGCCGCTTCACGTAAAACCGAGGAGATTTTCAGGTCGTGGCCGGATCAACGGGCAGTCGCCATACGGCATAGACCGCCTCCTGCACCACCCCCGCGCCCTGAGGATCGCTTATTTCAATGCACACCGGCAGCTTGCCCCTGCCGCGCTCCGCAAAATCCACCAGGAACGTGTCCAGCACATCCGTTGACGGCAGGAACGCCCGCGCGCTGAAATCTCCGCGCAAGGGGCGGGAATAGCGGATCTCCGCACGGGCAATTGCCGCCTGGCAAGGCCCCAGGCCATCCGACCACAACATCATCAACCCCCAACCGGCCAATGACGCCAGCCCGCTGATACTGCCGGCAAACGCGGTACCCTTGTCGTTATGGTTGGGAGCCAACGGCGCGGCCAATTGCAGGCTTTGCCCGTCATATTCGCGCACGCTCACCGCCATCGCGCGGCTGAGAGGCACATGCTGATGCAGATAAGCCTCGAACTCAGCCGCGGTCCTCATGCCGACGGCCAGGTCCGCACATAATCTGCCAGCGGCAGACGGACCGGCATCCGCGCCGGAGAGGCTGCTGTTCCCACATACACAAATCCGGCGATCCCCTCACCCGCTGCCAGCCCCAACGACTGCCGGACAGCTTGATGCTCCGCCATCCAGCCAGTGCGCCACATGGCCGCAAAACCCTGCGCATGCAGCGCCAGCAGCAGGTTCTGAACCGCCGCTCCCGCGCTGAGCACCTGCTCGATGGCCGGCACCTTGTCATCAGCCTTGGGTGACATTACCGCTACCACCAGCAAGGGCGCGCGCAAGGGCATCGCCAGCAGGCGCTGACGCTCGGTATCGCCCAAGTTCGGATTATCGAGAAGTCCGGCTTCAAGAAAAACCTCGCCCAAGCGAAGCCGTCCCTCGCCGCGAATGGTCAGGAACCGCCAGGGGCGCAACAGTCGGTGATCCGGAGCCCGCAAGGCGGCCTCCAGTGCCCGCTGCAGGCTGGCCTCATCCGGTGCCGGTTCGATCAGACCGCCAATCGAGCAACGGGTCATCAGGGCGTCGAGAGCTTCCATGATCAGGCGCTCCGGGCCGCGTCATGCTTGACGGCCAGACGCATGTAATGTTCGGCGGAATAACGGAACCAGGCCAACTCATCACCGGTCAGCGGCCGTACCCTTTTGACCGGATTTCCCACATACAACCAGCCGGACTCCAGGCGCTTGCCCGGCGGCACCAGGCTCCCCGCGCCTACCAGCACCCTCGGCTCGATCACCACCCGATCCATGACGATGCTGCCGATGCCGATCAGTACCTCATCGCCAATGGTGCAACCGTGCAGCGTGACGTGATGCGCAATCGTCACATGCTTCCCGATCAGCAACGGCGCCCCCTCCGGATCGGCGGGCCGTTTATGGGTAACATGCAGCATGGCAAAATCCTGGATATTGGTGCCTTCGCCAATCCGCATGTGGTTGACATCACCGCGAATCACGGCATACGGCCATACCGAAACTTTGGCTTCGAGTGTGACATCGCCAATTACCAGCGCGGTATCATCGATATAGCAACCTTCAGCCACCACCGGCGTCACACCGTCGTATTTACGGATGCCCATTTACTGCTCCCTGGCCTTTGGCGCCGGCTTGTCAACCAGCCGCGGAAAAGCCTTGGAGCGTAACTGCAGCCAGTCCTTGCTGATATTCCAGGTGGTATGCACCGCTTTGCTGCCCGTAAACACCCCGGCATGACCACCAGGCACGATATGAAAGGTCTTGTCGGTTGAACTGACCACGGAAAGAATGGCGCGCGCACCCGCCACACTGACGATCTTGTCATTATCCCCGGCAAACGCCAACAAATTGCACTTGATCGCCGACAGATCCGCCACATGGCTGTCGCCAATACGGAATTTTCCCTTGGCGAAACGGTTGTAGATACCCATCTTACGAGTCATTTCCTGGACCGTGGCGCCCGGATAATCCGGCATATTGGTGAACCATTCGTTCATCGTCATGTAACGCGCCACATAATCATCATCCGCCATGTTGCGGATCAATTCGACATAGCTGGCGGCCACACCCAACGGATTGGTCATTTTGAAGAGGATGGACAAGGTCTTGCCCGGAACATGGAATGATTCCTGGGACAGCTTGTCCAGCTGGAATCCGGTTTTCCGCCGTACCAGGCTGGCCGGCCAGGCCATCGCCCTGCCCAAGGGACCGGCAAAGGCATTGGCCTTGTAGGTGTCGATCGGACTGGCAATGGTAATCAGGTTAGTGACTTTTTCATCCTTGCTGACACCCAGATACAGCAGCGACAGCAAACCGCCCATGCAGTAACCCATCAGTGAAACCTCCTCACTGCCGCTGTGTTCGCGGATGGCCTGAAGCGCCTTGGGAAACCAGTCCACGGTATAGGTTTCCAGGGACAAGCCGGCATCCTCGCGGCCGGGCTTGCCCCAATCAATCAGGTAGACCTCGAATCCATGCGCCAGGAAGTAACGCAC
>CAZPZK010000327.1:0-3911 GCA_964591095.1 uncultured Moraxellaceae bacterium
GTATCAGCAGGGTTGGCCGGTATCCCAATGCTGGCTGTGAATTCACTGCCGCTTTTAACTGGTAATACTGACCCGTTTTGGACATCGGCTAGAGATGTCGTATCGCCGCTTAATCATTATCTCGGTACAGATATCGGACATAACTGGAAGACTGATGCACGTGTATCCAGTGCGTACGAGCCGGAGAATCCCGCACTACGCGAGAGTTTCACGCGAGCAAAGTCGTCACCAACTACGCCAGGCTTCTTCAGCAGTCCGTACGACCCGCTGACTGAGACATACAAGCCGTCAGTGTCAGATGGTGCTGCGGCTATGTCACGTCACTTTGCGGATGATCAGACGAATGGAGCCAACAAGCTGCAGCGTATCTTGGCAGGAACACACTCAGCGGTAGCCAGTAACGCTGGTAAGGCCATAGCGGCACTTACACCAGCGCGGGCAATGAAATATGTCGCCGGCGCTCCTGCGTTACTGTCGAACCCTATGGCGACCGGGGCGATAACGCAGGGTGGTGCAGCGTTGACTGATCCCGCAATAACAGGGAACGCGACACAGCGTGGGCTTCATTCGCTCGCGAAAGGGCTTGAGGGTGCATACTCACCGCTGTCGGCAAACCCGCTCTTCATGGCACCGCAGGAGGCAGCCAATCAGTTTAGTATACAAAATGCCGCGAATGCCGCTGGGCAGTGGATTCGGAATACACCGTGGGGCACAGCACAAAATGAAGCACCCAGCATACCGCAAGGACGGGCCGCGGTTGTACGAGATATCCTTGGCAATGCTGGTGATGTTTACGGAGGGACCGACACGGTTCGGCGAGCATTAGCACACGGGGCCGCTGGTGTAGTCGAATCTCTGCCGACAACACTACCGGCACTGTTTACTGGAGGCTCAAAGTCGTTACTGGGTAATCCGAAAGCTATACGAGAAGGCATGTATAATGCGCGGAATTACATAGCTAATTCTGCCATAACTGGCGGTATACAGGGGGCCACGAATACCGCGACACCAGCGGCTGATAAGCCCGTGTTATCACAGGCAGATGATGCTGTTACTGCCAATCTGTGGGATATGCATGCAAAAGAACAGCGGGCTAACCCTGCTATTGGTGATAATACGGGAGCTATGGCTGAGCTGCTTCGTAGGCAACAGGTACAGAATCCGGCAGCTGGGGCAGCTATCTCGCAGGCATCAGCACCAGCACCAGCCGCACCAGCAGCGACCGGTAGTTATCTCCCGCCACAGCCGCCTACGAGAACAGAATCCACGTTACGTAGACAAGAAATACAGCCAAATTTTTTGCGACCCCTGTTACAGCCTGAAGATTTGCAACAGTCAGTACTACAGAGAGCAGGCACGACGGTTACTCCAGATATGCGACAACTGTATCAGCAGGAGCGGGAGAATTTACAACGTGGTATGCGGAATAGTAGGATACCATATAGGGGGCTGGACTCTACTAATTCGCAGGTGCGACCACGCCGCGTGGCAAATGGTGATATGTTCGCAACACCCGTCGCCGGGGCTACACCGCAGGAGTTACGTGAGTTTGAAAACGCAAAGTTGAGGCGTGATGATGACGTGCGTAATTTCAATAGCTACATGTCCGAGCAGCTGGATGATTTGATTGGTGCAGCACCAGCACAAGCTGTACCAGCACCAGCAGCGACAACGCAAGCTGCACCAGAACAAGCCGCACCAGCACAACCGGCACAGCAGCAGCCTGATTTTGACTATCAGCATGTACTGCCAAAGTACCACAATGCGAAGCAGTTTGCCGAGACGAACCCAGAGATGACCGCACAGATTACGACGGAGGCAACGAAGCGCCTTCAGACAGCTGCGTCAACACCAGAAGGTAAGGCAGTACTGGCACATGTCGATAAGACTGGAGAGTTGCCACCAAAAGCAGATGAAGTTGCGCAGTACAATCTGATAAACGATGGATTCGACGCAGACAAGATCGGCGAGTGGTACGGCAATCTTGGCGGGGCTGAGAAGTTTGCGCTGTGGGGCGGCGTCAGCATGACTGTGCTCGGGTTGATGCACGCCATGAACGGCGGTGGTGTTGGCGGTATGCTTGCAGCACTGCTGGGGCTCGGTACAGCCGGGCTGACGGTCGGACAGTCAGGGTTGTTTGGAGACGCAGCTCAAGAGCAGTCGCAGAAGATCACTCAACCAGTTGGTAGTGCCATCAGTGGAGGACTTACAGCGGTGGCCGGGAAAGCGTTGTCAAACCCTTCGATACTGAAAATGGTAGCGCCGCACCTTGACAGCTTACCAGACGGTATCCGGGATAGTGCATTGCAAAAAATGCAGGATCACATGCGGCAGAGTAAAGATCCGGAGATGCTGGAGAGCGTCAGCGGACTCGACATTGCAGCGGGTAAGGGTTTTCTAGGGCTCGTAGGCAGCGGTCCGGCTAGGACTATGGCAATCAATAAGTTGGTGTCCAAAGGATTTACACCGACCACAGCAAACAGGTTTGTGGATCTCTGGGCGAAGCAGCAGTAGTCTGATACACTGCGACAGCACCCGTAGAAGTCAGGGCCGATAACGCCGGCCGGTAAGGGATCAAGACGTGCTTGGGATAGCCCGTAATGATCGTGATGGTATGCTTGGCTTAACGCAGATCAGCATGCCTATGGTGGAGTAGTAGTGCGTTGTATTTCTACTGCATGATAATGGACCCGGGTAAGGGGATGCCGGGCTGACTTCTTCGGGTGCTTTTCGCATGACTCAGGCAAACAACATTGCTGTTACGCTCGGCTGGTTGGCAGGCTCCTATAA
Source organism: uncultured Moraxellaceae bacterium (assembly GCA_964591095.1). Taxonomy (GTDB): domain Bacteria; phylum Pseudomonadota; class Gammaproteobacteria; order Pseudomonadales; family Moraxellaceae; genus Fluviicoccus. The sequence goes on from CAZPZK010000327.1 coordinate 2,791, forward strand.
GATTGCCAATGCTGAAGAGATGATCGTTAAAAGCCTGAAGGCTCAAGTACAGGGTCTGCCAAAAGACGGTATCCTGGATCTCTGGTACGACATGACCAATCGGAAGGCCAAGCTGAACGCTGGCGACTGGTGCAGCGGTGCGGAGATCGATGCGTGGAAGACTGCACTAATTGAACATGCGGCGGTTGATACCGCGGCGGATATCGAGATCATGGACGAAGCAGGCGGCCCGGGTGACGGAGATTGGGTGAAGATTGCATCTGCAGTCGGCACGGACATCCGGGACTCCGCTATAAGCGGCAAGGGGTTATTCGCAACCAGGTCGTTCTCTATCGGAGATGTGCTGGTCACGGACTTCATGCAGAAGCAGAACACCGACGACCCACGCACGCGGTGGGAGCAGTCAGACTCCTGCAGGTACACGAACCACTCCGACAAGCCTAACGCGTTTATCCGGAAGCTGGGTGAGACCGTGGAGCTGGTTGCAGACGAAACTATCCAGCCGAACGAAGAGATCACCTGTAACTACAGGGACGCTTCCAAGACGCTCGGTAAGGCATTCTTCTACACGTATCGCGGTAAACCGTATGGTAACGATCCCAGCACTGTCGCGTTCATGCAGAAAGCAGCGGCTACGCGGCCAGACACATTCTACGGTCTGCCTACGTTTCTGAAGCAGTCGCAGACTACTGACGATATTCTGGATCGTATTGCCAACGCCAGAACTCAGACAGCTACGGAAGTTTCGGAAGGCAATGCGATCGCCGGAAATTATCGTAAAGGTCGCTTCAACTATCACGGACTCCGGATCTCGATCGAGAATCCGAAAGGCAGTACGAGATCTGGCACGGCGGCCGACGGTACGCGGTGGTCTACCAAGATGAAGTTCGACTACGGGTACATCCGCGGCACGACTGGTGCCGACGGAGACCCTATGGATGTCTTCATCGGTGATGATCCGAAGTCCGAGATGGTCTACATCATCAACCAGGTCAACAAGAGCGGCAGCTTTGACGAGCACAAGGTTGTGCTGGGGGCACTGGATGCCAAGCAGGCCAAGCAGACATACCTGTCCAACTACAAAGATGGCTGGACCGGATGTGGCAGCGTGATCGGTATGA
>CAZPZK010000328.1:0-3894 GCA_964591095.1 uncultured Moraxellaceae bacterium
ACCTAAAGTTGTTGCGCAAGAAGCATTCGGCAGCGGACATCGCCATGTTTGGCCGGATGCTCGCCTCTTCACCCGCGTTCAACACTGAGGCCGCCGTACAGGTCGCCCACGCCATCACTGTCCACAAGGCGGCGGTTGAAGACGATTATTTCATTGCCGTGGATGACCTTAATAACGGTGATGAAGACCGCGGCGCGGCGCATATCGGAGAGTTGGGTTTTGGCGCCGGGGTGTTCTATCTGTACCTTTGCATCAACCGGGAATTGCTTCAGCAAAATCTGGGCGGCGATGCCGAATTGACAACCAAAGCCTTGCAGGCGCTGGTTCATGCCGTGACCAAGGTTTCGCCGACCGGGAAGCAGAACAGTTTCGCCTCGCGGGCCTATGCCGGTTTTGTTCTGGCGGAAAAGGGTGATCAACAGCCCCGCTCACTGGCGCAGGCGTTTCTTAAGCCGGTCAAGAGTGAAGACACGTTAGTGAAGGCCGTTGACGAATTGACCAAGCGGCGCAAGAACTTTGATGCCGTGTATGGTGATTGCGCGGATGCCAGCTATCAGGTGAATGTGGAAACGGGCGAGGGCAACCTCGCTGAGTTGGCCGACTTTGTCACGAGTTAAAGCGTATGAAAACCTTGGTTTTTCAACTGGAAGCCCCCCTATCATCCTGGGGGGAGGTTGCCGTCGGGGAGTATCGACCTACGGCGGAGTATCCGGGCCAATCCGCCATACTCGGACTGCTTGCAGCAGCCTTGGGTATTGATCGTCTGGATACCGAGGGACAGTCGGCACTGCAGCAGGGTTATCGGATGGCCGTCGGCGTGCTGAGTCCGGGTAGGTTGCTGCGTGATTATCATACGGCGCAGGTGCCCGGCCGCGCGGACCTTAAAAAACGTCCTCAGGCAACGCGGAAGGATGAAATGTCGGTGCCGAAGAATGATCTGAACACGATTCTGTCCAGCCGGGACTATCGGCAAGATGCGTCTTCGCTGGTTGCCGTGCAGGCGTTGGGGCAATCGCCCTATACCTTGCGGCAACTGACGGAAGCACTTCAAAAGCCAAAATTCGTCCTGTATCTGGGGCGAAAGTCTTGTCCTATTGCTGTGCCGCTATCGCCTTTGGTGATGGACTCTGCCACGGTCAAAGACGCTTTTGAGGATTACCAAGGTCAACTCTGGAACCGCTGGCAAACACAGTTGCCGAAAGCTACGCCACCAACTCCGTCCTCCTTACAGAAAATGGCTTGGGGTGATGATTTTGGGCGCGATGATCTGGCGATTCTTGGAGTATCGGCCCGGCATTTAAGCGTGGTGCGCAAGGACAGAGTGATTACCCGGCAAGGGTGGCAATTCGCGGATCGCAGCGAGCATATTGCGCTGCTAGAGGGATAACAGCATGTATTTCAGTTTGATTACGCCCCGTGATGGTCAGTTGCGACAGGCCGCTCATGACATGGCGATCGGTGTTGCCGACCCTTATAAGTTGCACCAATGGTTATGGCGCTTTTTCCCGGATCAGGATGGCAAACCGAGAGATTTTCTCTTTCGGCGCCAGGAAGTCGAAGGTGCTCCTCGATTTTATGTCGTCTCACGGGACCGGCCTGTGCCGCTGAGTGCGGCGTGGGAGATTCAGAGCAAGTCCTACCAGCCGTTGTTGCAGGAAGGGCAGCGGCTGGCATTTGAGCTTCGCGCCAATCCGGTTGTCAGCAAAAAAACACCGGATGGCAGAACCCTGCGGCATGATGTGGTCATGGCGGCGAAACAGCAACTCATCAAGGAACATGGTGCGTCTGATTGGGCATCCCTTCCGGAGGGCGTGAAGCCACCGCTCTATGAACTCGTTCAGAACACGTGCAGCGAATGGTTGACTAAGCGGGCTGAGAACGGTGGCTTTGTTCTTGCTCATGTGCAGGCCGATGCCTATCAACAACATCGTGCAGGCAAACGGGATATGGGGATCCGATTCAGTACGGTGGATTTTTCGGGGGAGTTGACAGTGGTCGATCCCAAAATCTTCGAGCAAGCCTTGTTGAAGGGAATTGGTCACGCCAAAGCTTTCGGGTGTGGGTTGTTGTTGGTGAAGCGGTGCTGATCCGTACTTTTTTTGCACAGGCCGCAGTCAAAAGGCAGGAGTTGTGCCATCATGTGTAGGAACAAGTTGAGCTTAGACTGAGACATCCATGGAAACCTACACTGTCCGGGATTTGCGAGATCGCACCAGCGACTTGATACGCGGTGCGGAAGAAGGGCATCTTGCCGTCATCACCAAACATGGCCACCCTGTATTTGTCGCTGTGCCGTTTGATGAAACCTTATTACGGGAAGGTGTCGGCACTGCCCTCGCCATCCACCTTTTCCGCGATGAAAAGGCAGGCCTCGCCCAAGCGGCCCGCATCGCCGGTGTCTCCGCTTCTGAAATGATGGATATTCTCGCGGCGCACCATGTGCCTTTAGTCAAATACTCAGTGGATGAGTTGGTAGATGAACTCGGACAGTTTTCAAAATGAGTTACTGATTGCTGACACCGGACCTCTGCTGGCCTTGGCGCGAGTGGAGATGCTACCGGTGCTGGCGGGCCTGTTCCATCGAGTCATTCTGCCGGATGCGGTGCTGGATGAGTGTCTGGCCAAACCTGACCGTCAGGATGCTGAGCGCATCCGGCAGGCTGTGAATAGCGGAATTCTCTTTGTATCAGCCGCTCCCCAAGCCCGGCCGCAACTATCCGGACTGGATCGGGGAGAGCAGGCGGCCATTGAGCTGGCCCTCCGGAAGAATGGCTGCTTGCTGATGGATGAACGCAGGGGCAGACTGGCGGCCAAAGCGCTGCATCTTAAAGTCGTAGGTTCCTTGGGCATCTTGTTGTTGGCCAAATCGCACGGAGTGATACCCGCAGTCTCTCCGCTGCTGCATCGGCTGCGAACGTCTGGGTATTTCCTTGATGACGGCCTTGCTGCCGAAGTCCTGCGACTGGCCGGTGAGTGGGAGAGCCCGTCATGATCTTACCGCCCATCAAACCCTTACCCATCAAAGACCGCGTGTCGATGATTTTCATCCAGTACGGCCAGATTGATGTACTGGATGGCGCGTTTGTAGTCATCGACCAGACCGGCGTCCGCACGCATATCCCGGTGGGCTCGGTGGCTTGTCTCATGCTGGAAACCGGTACGCGCATTTCCCATAAAGCGGTGCATTTGGCGAGTACTTCCGGCACGTTATTGGTCTGGGTTGGGGATGCCGGGGTTCGTCTGTATTCGGCGGGGCAGCCAGGTGGTGCGCGCGCAGACCGATTGCTGTATCAAGCCAAGCTGGCGCTGGATGACAACTTGCGTCTGAAAGTGGTTCGCAAGATGTATGAAATGCGCTTCAAGGAAAAAGCGCCCGAGCGCCGAAGCGTGGAACAACTGCGCGGTATTGAAGGTGCGCGGGTTCGTGAAACCTATAAGTTGCTGGCCAGGCAGTTTGGCGTGGAGTGGCATCGCCGCAATTACGATGTTGCGGATTGGGACGCCGGTGATTTGCCAAACCGGTGTTTGTCTGCGGCAACGGCGTGTCTGTATGGCATTACCGAGGCGGCGGTGCTGGCGGCGGGTTATGCCCCTGCCATCGGATTTATTCATACCGGCAAGCCACTTTCGTTTGTGTATGACATCGCCGATATCGTTAAGTTTGAAACAGTGGTGCCGGTGGCTTTTGCGGTAGCGGCCAAGCGTCCCAAGGAACCGGATCGGGAGGTGCGGTTGGCCTGTCGGGACATGTTCCGCAAAACCCGGTTGCTGGAGGACATCATTCCGATGATTGAGGAGGTGTTGGCAGCGGGTGAAATAGCCAGGCCGGAGGCTCCGCCTGAGTCCGTACCTCCGGCTATACCCAATCCGGATTCGCTGGGTGATCCGGGGCAC
>CAZPZK010000329.1:0-3870 GCA_964591095.1 uncultured Moraxellaceae bacterium
GGGGTTGGGGTTTGGGGGCCTCCCCCCCCACCTACTGAGGAGAGGGATTCTCAGATCCTCCCCCCCAGCACCCCCGCCACCGGCCGCAACCACTGGAACTGCGCCTTCGGCGCCTGCCCGCGTCCCCACAGCACCTGCTGGCAACCCTCCTCATACAGCGGCAAAATCAGCTGTTCCACAAAAAATTTCCCCGCTTCCGGCGTCGCCAGCGACGGATAGCTGGTATAGCCGGGAAACGGCTTAAGCTTCATCCACGCCATCGCCACCGACGTATGCTCGATCTCGCGCGCCAGCGCCGGCAGCCCGCCCAGCAGTTTCGTCACCGGCTTCAGCGGCGCGGGCACGTCCAGATCGGGGCAGGGCGGCAGCGTGCGGTAGATGTCCGATACTGTGTCCGGGGCCACGTCCAGCGCCACCGAGGTTTCAAAGAACCCGGCGTGCAGGTCGAAGGGCAGCCGGGGAAAGACGATGTCGAAGTCGGCGGGGTCATCCAGCGTGTCGCGCAGTCCCCGGAAGTGGGCCTCGTCGTAATTCACCACCGCGTTCAGCAGCAGGTCGAACACCGACAGCGAGGGAATCCCGGCTTTCGCCAGCCGGTCGATCCCGGCATGGATGGCATGACAGTGGAAGGGCGAACCGTGGAAGGTATGGAAGATGACCCGGCGCGCGCCCAGCGCGATCAGACCGTCGCAAACGCCGGTGACCAGCTTCGCCAGCTGCGTGTAGGTGATGCCGACCGAGCCGTCGCCCGGCGTCGGGTCGCTGCCGAAGTCGATAACGCCGCCGACCAGGAAGGGATGGTTTTCCCCCCGCGCCGTGTTCAGCCGCGTGTGCAGCCGTCGGGCGATGCGCTCGCTGAGGATGCGGTCGTTGCCCAGTGACAGGTGCGGGCCGTGGTATTCCACCGGATTGACCAGCACATGCACCGGCAGGCCGGTGGCCAGCAGCTCACGGGTGCGGTGGTGCGGTACATACAGCAGTTGTTCGTGCAGGGCCAGGCTCATGGCGATCTCCGGATCAGGAACGGATCAGCGTCGGACCGGCGCGGCGCAGCACTTCATCCTTTTCCTTGCGGGCCAGGCCGACGGCGAAAGCGACTTCCGCCACCAGGAACAGCGGGCCGACCAGCAGGCCGACCAGATCATCCACAAAGGCCGGTTTGCGCTTTTCCCAATAATGCCCCACGAACTGGAAAACCCAGCCGATCACGAACAAGGCGATACCGATGACGACGGCCTGTTCCGGCATCCCCTGCACAATCGCTTCACCGCCCAGCACCATGGCGATCATCAGCGCGGTCATGGTCAGGCCGAAGGCGATATCCAGCCGCAGGTAGAACAGGCAGGAAAGCAGCGCCAGCACGATGGCGGCGCTCAGGTGCAGGCCGCCCAGGCTAAACGACAGCGCCGGGACGGAAAGCAGGGTGGTGATCGACAGCATGATCAGCGGAATGCCGACGAAATGGGTGGCGATGTTGCGCTTGTCGCGGTGGTATTCCGCGTACATGGTCAGGTGATCGGTCAGGGTCTTCATGGGAATGCTCCTCATTGTTGTTTGATCATCATAGTCAATTCCTTGACGGCCTTTTGTCATCTATCCGACACTTGGGTGGAATTTGTCCGGAACTTTGCCCATGCCATCGCCTTCCCGTTCTGATATAGCCGTCCATCGCCAGGCGATTGCCGCCGGGCGATGGTTTGGCGGCCTGCCCTCCGCCTTGCAGGAGGCCTTGCTGGCAGGCGCGGTGCTGCATCCGCTCGACACCGGCCAGCGCCTGTTCGCGCGCGGCGATGCCTTTGACGGCATCTACAGCGTGGTGCGCGGCGCCTTGCGCACGGTCGGCGTCAGCGAGAACGGCAAGGAGGCGATCCTGGCCATTCTGGAGCCGTGCAGCTGGTTTGGCGAGATCGCGCTGTTTGACGGGCTGGCGCGCACGCATGATGTCATTGCCGACCAGCCGTCGCTGGTGTTGCGCGTGCCAAAACCGGCCCTTGAAGCGATGCTGGCGGCCAATCCCGGCTGGTGGTTCTGGTTTGGCCTGCTGCAAAGCCAGAAGATGCGTTTTGCCTTTATCGCGCTGGAAGAGGCGGCGCTGCTGCCCGCGCCGATCCGCGTGGCGCGGCGGCTGGTGTTCATGGCGGAAGGCTATGGCGAATGGCAGGACCGTTCGCGGCGGGTGCTGCCCCTGCCGCAGGACCAGCTGGCCGGCATGCTGTCGCTGTCCCGGCAGACCATCAACCAGGTCTTGCGCCAACTGGAGGGGCAGGGACTGGTGAAGCTGAGTTACCGAGAACTGGAGATTCTGGATCTGGAGGGACTCCGTTGCGCGGGGAATCCCGTCAACGATGATTGATTGACGGATGATCGGAAAAGTCGCAGCATTAGCGGCTTGTCAGGCCCCGGTATGAGCCTGATGCGCAGCGAGAACAAGAACATGGGTTTTGAAGTCAAGACACTCGATATCCGCAACGAGGCGGACGTCGCCGGCTGTTTCCGGTTGTTTGTTATTTTGCGTCCCCATCTCAACGAGGAGGAATTCCGGCGTCGTCTGGCCATCCAGGCCGCCGAGGGCTACCGCATTGTCTATATCGAGCAGGACGGCCGCATTGCCGCCGCCGCCGGTTGCCGGGTCGCCAGCTTCATGGCCTGGGGCAAGGTGTTTTATGTCGATGACCTGATTGCCGACCCCGAACTCCGGCGCGCGGGACTGGGCGGCGCGCTGCTGGACTGGCTGCGCGCCGAGGGCGAGCGCCTGGGGTGTGACGAGATGCATCTGGATACCGGCTACCAGCGACAGGATGCCCACCGGCTCTACTTGCGCAAGGGCATGCTCTTTGCCGGGCATCATATGGCGTTGAAGCTCTAGTCCGGTCCAGCCCAGGGCGCGGCCGCGCCCGTCCGTGATCAGCCCGCCGCCAGGCGGCGCTGCCATACTTCATCCAGCAACACCTCGAACTGCCGCGCAAAGCGCTGGGCGTCCACCAGCGCGGATGACGCCATGCGCTGGCGCAACTCCCCGCGCAGGGCGGCCAGCCCGGCGCTGTCAGCCGCCTTGGCGACCGCGATCGCGACAAACTCGTCCTCGCTGTGGGCAATCCAGTCGTGCAGCCCGACGCAGGACAGCATGCTGGCGCCCTGCAGGCCGATCATGCGGTCGCCGGCCAGCGTCACGGTCGGTACCCCCATCCACAATGCCTCGCAGGTGGTGGTGCCGCCGGGAAACGGCAGGGTGTCCAGCACCAGGTCAACATCGCCATAAGCCTCCAGGTAGTCCTTGTAATCCGATTGCCCCTCCATGACGATGCGCTCGCGCGCAATGCCGGCATCGGCCAGCCGCTTCAGGAAGGTCTGGCGGGTGGCCTCGACTTCGATCTGCTTGTTTTTGAACAGCATGCGCGAGCCGGGCACCTCGGCCAGAACCCGGCTCCAGAGCGCCAGCACGCGGTCATTGAGCTTGCGCAGGTTCTGGAAGCAGCCAAAAGTGATGTAGCCGTTGTCGAGGACAGGGGCGGAGGCCGGCTCCAGGGTCAGCGCCACCGGCTGCGGGGTGAAGCAGAGCCGGGTATCCGGCAGGTAAAGGATCTCCTCGGTGAAATGGGCGCGGTGCGCCTCCGGCACCGAGACCGGGTCGGCGATCAGGTAGTCCATGCCGGGCACGCCGGTCGAGGCGAAATAGCCCAGCCAGCTGATCTGTACCGGCGCCGGCCGCATGGCGAACGTCGCCAGCCGGTTGAAGCGGGTATGTCCGGACAGGTCGATCAGGATGTGCAGGTTGTCGCCGTGGATCTGGCGGGCGGCTTCCTCATCGTTGATCTCCAGAGTTGGCAATGAGCGCCAGTGAGTAAACAAGTGCTTCAGGCGCTCGGTTAA
>CAZPZK010000330.1:0-3865 GCA_964591095.1 uncultured Moraxellaceae bacterium
CCTCCACCCATGTCTTCAATGATCACTCCCTTGGGAGTGCGAGCCAGACGCACATGTTCCCGCGCCACAAACCATCCCTTGAGGACAACGTCGCACCGCATGGACTTCCCGATAATGCAATGATCCGGGACATCACGAAGTTCAACCGCGCCATCGCGGTGCTGGATGCGCAACCGGATCATGGCATGGCCCTTGTTGCCTTGGCCTCCAGAGCCTCACCCTCAACATTCGGATCGCCAGGCTTCATCAGCGGACTGACCAAGGTGGCGTCGCGAGTTTCCATCCTCACCAGTCGCGCCCCCTCACGACTAACCGCCGCCATTGCCGAACCGACGGTCTCCTGTGCCATTGGCGTCACAAAAATCACCAACTCATTACGGCGGTTATGACGAGATCTGGAGCCAAACATCCTCCCGATAAAGGGGAGCTTTCCCAATCCCGGCATAGCATTTTCTTCCTTACCGGCGGTTTTGTTGACTAATCCGCTTAAAACAATGGTTTCGCCCAGTTTCATCGTGAACTCGGTTTCCGTCTTCCTGGTCAATAATCCGGGAACTTCATTGACGGTGGTTGCCTTATCAAGATCACTGACTTCTGCGCTGATTTTTGCAAAAATTGAATTTCCCTCCCCCAGAACCGGTGCGATATCCAGTTTGATACCGTAATCCTTGAATTCCACAGACGGGGTTCCGGTAGCGGACGCCGATGCAAAAGGTATCTGGCCTCCGGAAAGGAAACTGGCCTTGCCCTGATTTCGACACGAGAGGATGGGATGCGCGACCATCAGCGCATCTCCGCTTTGCTCCAGCAGATTGATACGGCTATCCAGTCGGGTTGCTATGCCAAAATAAGATTGAAAGGGGGAAATACGCGCCGTTGCGGGCAATCCCGCGGCCTCTGTTAGCATTCCCTTCTGGATACCCACACTTTTATGAATGTCACCCGCAGCCGCCCAGACGGGGCCGGCCATGTCATTTGACCAATCCACTCCCAAGCTGCTGATGCCATTGCGAGACAGTTCAATAATGCGAACATCCATGTAAATCATGGGGTCACCCTCCTGACCTCCCACCTCCAGCAGGTTGATCACCCCAGGATAGGCCGTCAACACGCGGCCGACTTTCCGACGATCCGAAACCGCAATTTCATCACCATCCACCAGCAGGGTGTTTCCCGCCAGCACCAGTCTCAGGCCAGGGATACCACCGATCAAACTCCTTAACTCCTGATGCAGGCGTAGCAAATTGTCGGAGCGCACCAAAACGGAATACGCCTTTTGCTTGCCGTTTTGCCAGATTCTGAGTGTTGTCTCACCTGGCTCTCGTGCGGTCAGCAGTATGCCCCTGCCCCGTATATCCGAGGCGCTGACAACCGCACTATTGCCAATGGCAACCTCGCTAATCCCACCACCCTCAATCACCTGAGTATCCCCCGCATGCATCCGGATCTCGGCGGGCATTGTTATCTCTGTCGCCTCCTCCGCGCAGAGCACGCCCGTCATCAAGATGCCCAACAGGGCAACCAGCACGCTCCATCCCGTCATTGTTGATCTCCATACACAATACGCACGCCCTGCTCGGTTAAAGCAGTCCTCGGCAGGGAAGGGGACGCTGACACTGACTCGCGACGGCCAGCCAGATCCTCCAGGCTCAACCGATAATTCCCGATGACCTGACGATCAGAAGGATTGCGCAACATGGCCGTCAGCCGACCGCTGTCCCGCGCCGCAATCACCCTTCTGGCCTCTTCCGGGGAAGTATCGAGCGTAATGGCATCATAAGACCTAAGCCCTTCCCCTCCGCCTTCACCGGCTTTGACGGGACGCATCTGCGTCCCAGTCGCCAGTACGCGGACCTGTTGCAATAATGGGAAATTAAGACTTCCGTTTTCGCTTTCGACGGTCACCACCAAATCAATGAAATCACCGGGCTGCAACATGCCGGACAAAGAACTGATTTCATCAACAGGCACCGTGATGGCGCGTCGCCCCTTCTGAACCGACATGGCCATGGATTGTTCCCCAGCCTTTTCCACCATCGCCCACATAATCATTTCACCCTTGCCAACCGGATGCTTCAGGACTGCCTGATCAATGGAGGCAAAATCATCCGGACGCACGGCTCCAGACTGCGCCCACTCCTCGGGGACATCCCTGGCCGACACCGTTTCCACCGAAATGATTGATCCCGCTGATAGCTCATCACGAGCCACCACCACCCGCACGGTGGCGGATTGCAGGCGTTTTATTTCGTTTACACGCTGATCAAGATAATAACTGGAACCTACAGCACCCAGTCCTCCAAAAATAATGGATGCCACCAGCACCCACTGCTTGCGCCCAAGCTTTATCTTCCTGATCATGGCGTCACATCCATATTCCCGATCATTTTTGAATACGACACATAGACTTGACTGAATGCATCCCTGAACACCCTTGCAATTCCCTTTTCCCCCGCGACGCCTATACCCAAGGCAAGGACGATGGCCACATAGGCCAGCAGATACTCCACCGAGACATGGCCATTTTGCGAAGACAATCTCACGCCTTGGGTTTCCCTGCTCTTATAACCAACAATGACACAACACCTGTCACAGCCCTTACCTGCATCCATATTTCATCTTTCCCTTTCGTCAGGAAGAACAACTTATCCGGCTCAATAACGCTTAGCCGATAACCCTGATTAACGGCATGACGGACCATTCGCTGCACGTCCTGCCATGAGGGCAAACTCATCAAAATAGTACGGCTGTTATCGAGATCATTGCTTCGACCAACGTCGAGAACTTTAACCCCCAGCAACTTGCCAAAAGGCATCTCCTGATATGCGCCAATTCCCCGACTAAAATCAGAAATAATCATTCGACCAACAAATCCAGCTGAGTGACCATCAATCAGGATTGTAACCACACGCTTTTTCATGACAAATGTCATAATATTATTTCTGATAAATACTGGAGTTTTCTGCTTTTCCAGCCAAATTCTGAAACAGACTACAGAGCAACGTGGGGAACGGATATCGTATATATCGGACACACGTCCACTAACCGCCAATCCCTCTATTAACAGGTCAGCCTCAATTCCCAAAGACTTAAAGCCGTTTAATCTCTGTACATCAGTATCCGCCATTACGGGATGATTCAATATAGCAAGCATCAACCAGAGACAGATGATCCACGGAGCTTTAGTCCACATAGGGATTCAACCGATCAGACGGCACGATATCCGGTTTCACCAGATCCGTTCTTAATTTCACCTCATTGAATAGTAGGTCCAACATGCCATTGACCGTTTTAACCACCTGTTTCTGCCCCTTGGGATATGGAAACAAAGAGGATGCTTGGTACAACCTATTTTTCACGGCTTCCGGACTTTCCCCGGTCCACGAGTTGCGCAACCCCGCCATGGACTGGGATATTGTCAGGCCAGGAATCGGCGGCAACCAGGGGTAATCGGCAAGATTCATAATTCTGACACTTACCTTCGCCGTAACCAGTCCTTCCCGTGATAATCGTAATGACCGTCGCGGCACACCCAACATGCCAAAACTTCCGTCATCAGATATCCCGGACATCACCTCGACACCCTTGATATTCACCAAGGAGTTACCCTTGGCAGTCAACCACGATGGGTCACCTTTTCGATTTTGTTGCACGTTCGACTTCAACGGCATATCAGCCCCTGAAAAGAATCGTTGCACGACCTCTTCCTGCAATGCCTTATCCGATAGACGTTCCCCGTTGTTAATCCTCTGCCATGCGGCATATGCACTGGCTTCGATCGTGGCCAGCCTGATCTCATGCAATGTTCCCAATAGGGGGAATGCCAGCAAGAAAATAACGATAACCCCCACTCCCGTCATGAACT
>CAZPZK010000331.1:0-3862 GCA_964591095.1 uncultured Moraxellaceae bacterium
CCTTCGGACTCCACCGTCTTGCGGATGGTTTCGCGGTAGGCAACCTGGGGCTTGCCCACGTTGGCTTCAACACCGAACTCGCGCTTCATGCGGTCAACGATAATTTCCAGGTGCAGTTCACCCATACCGGAAATAATGGTCTGACCGGACTCTTCATCGGTCTTGACACGGAACGACGGATCTTCCTTCGCCAGGCGGCCCAGAGCCGTCGACATCTTCTCCTGGTCTGCCTTGGTCTTCGGCTCAACAGCCAGAGAGATCACGGGCTCGGGGAACTCCATGCGCTCCAAGGTGATGATATTGTTTTCATCACACAGGGTTTCACCTGTGATCACGTCCTTCAAGCCCACGAACGCAGCAATGTCACCGGCACGGACTTCGGTCAGCTCTTCACGCTGGTTGGCGTGCATTTGCAGGATACGACCCACGCGCTCCTTGCGCTGCTTGATCGGGTTCCAGACCGCATCACCCGACTTGATCACGCCGGAATAGACGCGAACGAAGGTCAGGGATCCGACGAACTTGTCGTTCATGATCTTGAACGCCAGCGCGGCGAACGGTTCCTCATCGGAAGCGTGACGCTCGGCCGGGGTTTCCGCCTTGTCATCCAGGGTGCCCTTGATGGCAGCCACGTCGTTCGGAGCCGGCAGGTAGCGGATAACCGCATCCAGCATGGCCTGAACGCCCTTATTCTTGAACGCGGAACCGCACAGGACCGGCTGAATTTCGCTGGCCAGCGTGCGCTGACGAATCGCGGAATGAATTTCGTCCTCAGAGAGGTCACCCTCTTCGAGATACTTGTTCATCAGCTCTTCGTTGGCTTCCGCTGCGCTTTCAACCAGATTGGCCCGCCACTTGTTGCAAACCTCAACCAGATTGGCCGGGATGTCACGCAGGTCAAACTTCATGCCCTGCGAGGCCTCATCCCAGTACACCGCCTTCATGGTGACCAGATCGACCACGCCTTCGAAGTTTTCTTCGGCACCGATCGGCACGACCATGGGAACCGGGTTGGCGCCCAGACGAATCTTCATCTGCTCGACAGCACGGAAGAAGTTGGCGCCGGTACGGTCCATCTTGTTCACGAAAGCCAGACGAGGCACCCTGTACTTGTTGGCTTGACGCCAAACAGTTTCGGACTGCGGCTGCACGCCGCCGACTGCACAGTAGACCATGCAGGCGCCATCGAGAACACGCATGGAGCGCTCCACCTCAATGGTGAAGTCCACGTGACCCGGGGTATCAATAATATTGATGCGGTGCTCGGGGAACTGATGAGCCATACCAGACCAGAAGCAGGTGGTAGCTGCGGAGGTAATGGTGATGCCCCGCTCCTGCTCCTGCTCCATCCAGTCCATGGTGGCAGCGCCGTCATGCACTTCACCGATCTTGTGATTCACACCCGTGTAATACAGGATGCGCTCGGTGGTCGTGGTCTTGCCGGCGTCGATGTGGGCGCTGATGCCGATATTGCGGTAGCGCTCCAATGGCGTTGTTCTTGCCATGTAATTAACCTCTGGATCGTTTTAGAAACGATAGTGAGAGAAGGCCTTGTTAGCCTCGGCCATACGGTGAACGTCTTCACGCTTCTTGATTGCCGCGCCCTTGCCTTCAGCCGCATCCAGCAGTTCACCGGCCAGACGGAGAGCCATGGTCTTTTCGCTACGCTTCATGGCCGCGTCAACCAACCAGCGCATCGCCAGGGCCGTACGACGGGAGGGGCGTACTTCCATGGGAACCTGGTAGGTGGCTCCACCAACACGGCGGGCCTTGACTTCGACCATCGGACGCACCTTCTCCAGGGTGTCCTCAAAGAATTGAACCGGATCGGGCTTGCCTTTTTGGGCAACACGCTCCAGAGCACCGTAAACAATCCCTTCGGCAACCGATTTCTTACCACTGTCCATCACATGATTGATGAACTTGGCCACGGTCTGGCTTCCGAATTTCGGATCAGGCAGGATTTCGCGCTTGGCGACTACACGTCTTCTTGGCATTTCTCTATGAACCTTTAATGAAACTTCAGGGTTGTCCGGGACACATGCCGGGATTTTGATCTACCCAGCCCGCTCGCCCGGCCTTACTACGTCCGCGAATTACTTCTTGGGACGTTTTGCACCGTACTTGGAACGGCTCTGGTTACGGTTTTTGACACCGGCACAGTCGAGCGATCCACGAACGGTGTGATAACGCACACCCGGCAAGTCCTTGACACGGCCGCCGCGAATCAGGACGACGCTGTGTTCTTGCAGGTTGTGGCCTTCACCACCAATGTAGGAGGTGACTTCAAAGCCCGAGGTCAGACGAACACGGCAAACCTTGCGGAGAGCGGAATTCGGCTTCTTGGGGGTGGTAGTGTAAACGCGTGTGCAAACGCCACGACGTTGGGGGCAAGCCTTGAGAGCCGGCACCTTGGATTTTTCGACCAGGCTTTCACGGCCCTTACGAATCAGCTGGTTAGTTGTTGCCATGTCGGCAGTGTCTCCCGTTAAAATACAAATCGCCCAAAAAGGAGATAGCCTTTTTGAGGGGTACAGATATTAGGCAGTCGCATTCAAGACGTCAATCTATTTCTCCTAACACCGTACTCGCTGCCTGACCTAGACCGAGCAAAAGTCGCCATCACCACCTGGGCCTGGCGGTGTCGTTTCGCCACCGCCCCCACCTTCGGAGCCGCCCACCTCCGAGTTACCCACTGGCGTTTCATTATCAGTCTCAGGTGGGGATGAGTCCGATCCATCATTCGATGGATTACCCTCCGCTTCCTTACCCGGTTGCATCCAGGCATTCTCAATTGGCGGACTGATCATGGGCATCACTGCATCCACCACAATGGGTATCCTACCCTCTGCCAACAAGGCCGTCTTGAAGGGATCACCCCCCCCTTTTGCCAAGGCCAGACTCGCCGTGAACAATCTGCGCACCAATGGAATTCGCGGCTGATATCCATAAGTAATCCGAAGTTTCAGCACATTCGCATCCTGAATACTGACACCGGAACGAGCACCTATCGTGTCGGGTCGTGCTTCCAGACCATCGTTGGCAATCACTCGCGCACTGCCAGTACGCATGATTTTTTGCAGCACTGGATCAGCAAAGTCATCAAAAGCCAATTTATTGGGGTTCAGTATTTCCATTCTCAGGTAGGGCTGCTCCATCCTGATCGCCGCTTCTCTGGCTTCTTTGCCCGCTGCCAAGGGATCCGCCGGCAACTGCAGCCCCGTCAGGGATCGGGTTGATACCAGCATCGGGACCAGTGCCCGGTACCATGCGTCACGAATACTTAATGGCGAGGCATTTTTCCTTGCCCCTGCCCTGACCGCTTCATACGCCGCATAGTCAAGATTCAACCTAGCCTGCTGAACCATCGCGAATTGAACGCCCGCCATGGCCATCAGCAGCACTAACGGGGCCACCACCACTAACTCTGTTAACGCAGCCCCTTTCTGCGCCACGGCACAAGCGTCACTCATGAACTTGACGCCCGATCAACTCGCACAAACCTTCCCATACTTGTTCCTCCGGGCATGCTGTCTCGGTACTCCCGGCAGCCAACTCCAGTGTCATGAAGGTCCCCTTCGGCCCCCGCCGGAACTGCCATGGCGCCACTCGGGCGTGCGAGGCCAGCACTTCCCCACTGACCGACAGGAATACGACATCAATCGCAAAGCGCATGCCCCACGTATGGATGCCATGACAGGGCGAAAGCAGCATCGCCTCGCCAACCGTTAAACTCTTCCTGCCAAGCAATCCCCTCAGTCTGGCCCAAAAGCTTCTTGCAACTGTCACCTGCAAAATCCCCATAGGCGTTTCCAGCCGATAACACTTCATAAGCAGCTTCCTTTATTGAATATCCCTGAAC
>CAZPZK010000332.1:0-3840 GCA_964591095.1 uncultured Moraxellaceae bacterium
GTTCCAGATACGGCAGGATTTCCGCCTTGCTGTCCAGGTCCAGGCTGGCCAGCGGTTCGTCCATCAGCAACAGGCGCGGGCTGGTCAACAAGGCGCGGGCGATGGCGACACGCTGTTGCTGTCCGCCAGACAGTTGCGAAGGCCGTTGTGTCAGCAAGCTTTCCAGCCCCAGCAGCCGGATGGCGTCTTTCGGCTGTACCCGCCGTCCGGCTTCCGGGATGCGCCGGTAGCCGAACAGCAGGTTTTCCCGGACATCCAGATGCGGAAACAGCCGAGGTTCCTGAAAGACATAAGCCAGCGGTCGCTGATGCGTGGGGATGAAGGTTTGGGCGTCCTGCCAGATTTCGGACCCGAACCGGAGTTCACCTTCGGCGCGATGCAATCCGGCCAGACAGCGCAGCACGGTGGTCTTGCCGCACCCGGAACGGCCGAACAGCACCGTCACCCCGTGTCCGGGTAGATCCAGGTCGACATCCAGGTCAAAGCCTGCCGGGAATCGGACCCGGAACCGGGCCTGGATACGGTCCTCAGACACGGCGGCCTCCCGGTGCGCGCAAGGTATACAGCAGCAGCAGTACCGCGAAGCTGAACACGACCAGTCCGCCGGAAAGCCAATGCGCGCCGCTGTAATTCAGGGCTTCCACCTGGTCATAAATCTGCACCGACACCACCCGCGTCTGTCCGGGGATGTTGCCGCCGATCATCAGCACCACGCCGAATTCCCCCACGGTATGGGCGAAGCCGAGAATGGCGGCGGTGACAAAACCGGAACGGGACAGCGGTATCACCACGGACCGGAACGTGTCCCACGCCCCGGCCCGCAGGCTGGCGGCGGCCTCCAGCAAGGGTTCTCCCACGGCTTCAAAGGCGTTCTGCAGGGGTTGCACCACAAAGGGCATGGAATACAGCACCGAGGCGATGACCAGTCCGGTAAAAGTGAACGGCAGCAGGCCGAGGCCCAAGGACTGTGTCAGTTGCCCTACCGGGCCATGCGGTCCCATCAACAGCAGCAGGTAGAAACCCAGCACGGTGGGCGGCAGAACCAGCGGCAAGGCCACCACCGCCCCCACCACGCCCTTCAGGCGCGAGCGGGTGCGCGCCAGCCACCAGGCCAGCGGCGTGCCCAGCAGTAACAGGATTAGCGTGACGGTACCGGCCAGCCGCAGCGTGAGGCCGATGGCCTGAAGATCACTGTCGTTCAGCATGCATGCCCTCTCCGGCGTTCAATGATTCGGGGCTACTTGCCGGATTCACCAGGAAGCCGGAAACCATAGCGGTTCAGGATGGCGCGTGCCGCCTTGCTGCCCATATAGTCCGCAAACCGCTGGGCTAACGGATTTCCCGCCGCCCGGCGGGTGATGACAAAGCCTTGCTCCAGTGGCTGGTGCAGGGTTTCAGGGATCAGGCTGTAGCCGCCCTGACCGGACAACTCCGGGCTTAGCGCCAGCGACAAGGCGATGATTCCGACCTGGGCGTTCCCGGTTTGCACAAACTGGGCGGTCTGGGCGATATTTTCCCCATAGACCAGTTTCGGCTCGATCTTTTCCCACACGCCGGTGGCGCGCAGCGCTTCTTCAGCCCGCTTGCCATAAGGTGCATGCCGGGGGTTGGCGATGGCGATCCGTGTGATGTCCGGGCCTGTCAGTTGCGACAGTGTCATGCCCCGGGCGTCACGCCGGTTGCTCCACAGGACAATCCGTCCAACCGCATACGGCTTTACCGCCGAGGCTGCCAGCCCTTGGGCGGCAAGTTGCCGGGGGTAGGTGATATCGGCCGAGAAAAACAGATCATAGGGTGCCCCCTGTTGGATCTGGGTGTGGAATTTCCCGGAGGAGCCATAAATGATCTCCACCCCGTCATCCGGATGTGACTTGCCATAGGAGACGACAATTTCGTCCATGGCGAATTTGAGATCTGCTGCCGCGGCAACCCGCAAGGCTTCGGCTTGGGCCGAACCTGAAAAGACAAGCGACCATACCGTCAGGGCTACAACTCTCATCAGGTTTAGAGCGCAATACCCATGTTTCATGATTCACCTCTCCAGGCGACAGACCGTCAGGCTTTTCAATCCACCGCAATAATGACGTGCGAAGCCTTGATCAGCGCGGTGCAGCGCTGGCCCGGCGCAAAGGAAAACTCGTCCACGCTTTCGCGGGTAACGATGGCGGTGATCATCTTGCCGCCCGGCAATTCCAGTTTCAGTTCGCTGTTGACCGCGCCGGGCGTCAGTTTAACCACGGTGCCGGTCAGCCGGTTGCGGGCGCTGATGCGGATATCGGGGTCCGGCGACAGCAGCACGAAGCTGGCCTTGATGATGGCAACCGCCGTCTTGCCGGGCGCCAGTTGCAACTCGTCGATGGCGTCGTTGGTGATGTTGGCAAAGATCTGCAGGCCTTCGCCCAGATCCAGGATGACATCGCCGTTGACGGCGCCTTTGGTGACCTGGGTAACGGTTCCGCGTAACTGGTTGCGCGCACTGGTTTTCATGGCGATGGCCCTCAACAGGTGGTTGATGTCGTCAAAGTTGTCGATGCCTTCGGCAACCTTCGCCAGAAAGCGTTCGAACTCCGACTGCATGCGACGCCAGGTGTGCACCAGCTGCCGGCCCAAGGGCGTCAACTGCGTACCGCCGCCGCCCTGCCCGCCTGTCGCGCATATCACCAGCGGTTTGCCGGACAGGTTGTTCATGGCGTTGACCGCGTCCCAGGCCGCCTTGTAGCTGAGTTGCACTTCCTTGGCGGCCTTGGAAATGGAGCCGGTGCGGTCAATCTGTTCCAGCAGCGCAATGCGCTTGCCGCCGATGAAGCCCTGGCCGTCGCGGTTGAACCACAGCTGGCCGTCAATTTCGAGGGGGGTGTCGGTCATCGGGGTGTCCTCATCAAGACGGGTTCAAGGCCGCCTGGGAAGCATCCGGAGTCGTACCGGGTGTTCAGCAAGGCTTGTACCAAGCCCGCGGGTCGGACGCGACAAGTTGGCAATCAACAAAAAACCTTTTGGATACATGGGTTTGAAAACGAACTCAGGACCCGTTTCAACCTGTTCCATACGGAAACCGCCTTCCGGTTTTGTCGATTTTGCCACAATCAGCAGGAGCGTTATATAAATTTGTACATAACGCCACACCCTTCAGAAATCTACCGCAAGTTCCGTGAAGTTCATCACAAACAAATACACACAATTTTTATATTGCTATTACCGAATGACACGCTAACTTGAATCAAAATAAGACCAATAAGAGGAGTGCGCCATGAGTCCGATTGCTGCCGACAACAAGCCATTTCCCGAAAGCCATGACGATCACCACATTGAGCTTCCCACCGAGGAGTTGCGGGGAGCCTTGCATCAGGCGTTGATCACAGAAAAATCGAGAACCCTGAACGAAGAAGATCTGGCGCGGGTGGATGCAACGGTCGGGAAGTACCTGGAACAGCAACTGAAGTTGAACGCCTTGAAACACCGGAAGGATATGACCTCTCACCCAGAGATACGAGCATGGCATGAAGCCTGGTGGGTCCAGGTGGCCGCTGGGGCAACGATATTTTTGCTGGCGGGATATCTCTACTTATATCAATTGGGCTGAATCAACCTCGGCGCGGCAGGCTGAACCGGAAACCCCGCGTCCGGTTCACCCCGCGATCACGCATCAGCTCTTGACTGGAATCTTACCGATCTTCGCCTGCCAGATTTTCGGCGCCGTATCATGCACGGACTCGCCCAACACGTCCACGGCCACCGTAACCGGCATGTCTTCCACCACAAATTCGTAGATGGCTTCCATCCCCAGGTCGGCAAAAGCCACAACTTTTGCCTTGCGGATCGCCTTCGACACCAGATAAGCCG
>CAZPZK010000333.1:0-3838 GCA_964591095.1 uncultured Moraxellaceae bacterium
CCGCTCATCCCCGGCAGCATCCAGTCCAGCAGTACCAGCGACGGCCGTTCGTCCACGATCTTGTGGTGGGCCTGCAGGGCGTCCTCGGCCTCCAGGCATTCGAATCCGGCGAGATCCAGGGCGATGGCGATCATTTCCCGGATCGGCGTTTCATCATCAACAATCAAGATGCGTTCACTCTTCACAACCGGCTCCTGTGCCCGTGGCATGCAATAGCCGTATTAGATGTCAATGATATTGCAGAATTATGGCAGCACATAGGCCAGCGCCAGCCCGACAAACAGCACCAGCCCCGCTTTGTGGTTGTTAAGGAACGCCTCGGTGCAACGGGAGGGCAGCCGGTCCTGGCAATGGCGGTATTGCCAGACAAACAAGCCGCCGCAGACGCCCAGCGCCACCGGCCATACCGGCCCCAGACGCAATTGCAGTCCGATCACCGCCATCAGGACCAGGAAGAGCACCTGCAGGCCGGCGATGATGGCGAGGTCAAAACGGCCGAAGAGGATGGCCGTGGATTTCACCCCGGCCTTCAGGTCGTCCTCGCGGTCGGCCATGGCGTATTGGGTGTCGTAGGCGACGGTCCATAGCAGATTGGCGGCATAGAGCAGCCAGCAGATGGCGTCCGGCGTTTGCCCCTGCGCGACATAGGCCATCGGGATCGCCCAGGAAAACGCCGCACCGAGCACCACTTGCGGCAGATGCGTGAAGCGCTTCATGAACGGGTAGAGCGCCGCCAGCGCCAGCGCGCCGAAAGACCAGAAGAAAGTCCGCAGGTTGAGGAAGGGCAGCAGCAGCGCGGCGCAGGCGATCAGGAAGACAAACAGGTACAGCGCCTCCCGCGAGGGCAGGCGGCCGTCGGCGATGGGGCGGCCCCGGGTGCGGCTGACCTGCCCGTCAAAATCGCGGTCGGCCCAGTCGTTGATGACGCAGCCCGCCGAACGCATGATCACCACGCCCAGGGTGAAGATCAGCACGATATCCCAGGCCGGGCGGCCGTTGCCGGCGATCCAGACCGCCCACAGCGTCGGCCACAGCAGCAGCCAGATACCGATGGGGCGGTGCAGGCGCATCAGTTCGGCGTAGAGGGGCAGACGGTTTTTCAACGAAAAGGCGGACATGGCGCTGGGCGGGTCAATCGGAGAGGTGAGGCGATTCTAGCGCAACTTGGACCGGCTTGCCGCCGCAAACAAGGCCGGGTGGAAGCATTCCTGCACCAGCAGCGGACGGCGGTCATAGTGAAAGCGGGAGCGGCGCTGCCAGTGTTCGCCGTCACGGCGGAATTCCAGCGGCCCGCGCCGGGCGCGGCCCTTGAACAACAGCGAACCCAGGGAGCGCGAGCCCAGATAACGCAAGCGGCCGCCGCCGCCGCGCAGGGTGCGCAGCGGAATGACGCTGCGCGCCGAAACCCAGACTTCATCGCCGCCCAGCAGTTCGACCTCGCGGATGCGGGCATAATGCCGGTGCGTCAGGCCCAGCGCCCGTCGCTCATCCGGCCGGGGGCGCAGCCAGCCCTCGCGCAGCACCCGCACCCGGAAGCGGCCGCGACTGAGCCGGACCAGCGCGGCGGTCAGCGAGCCTTCGCAGAGCAACCAGTCGCGTTCGCTGCGATCGGGGCGGCGTTGCCAGTAGCGTGGCGGCGGGAGCCAGACGGAAGGATGGGGCATAGCGTCGGACCGTGGATGGATGCGCGGAAGGATGACGAGAGCGCCGATGGATTGCAAGTCATGATCGGCGCCATCCCGCCGTTTGCCGCCAAGGCGGAGAATGGCAACGGATTGCCGGACAATCAAAACATCATCCAATGTGACAGTGTGATAAATTGTCCTTGTCTGACAGGATGAAACTTGCCAAGATTCCCGCCCATGCCGGAAGCTGGCGTCAACTTCTTTATTCCTGAGGTGCAATATGAAAAAGTGGCAATGTATCGTGTGCGGTTTTGTGTATGACGAAGCGGCTGGCCTTCCCCATGAAGGCATTCCCGCCGGCACCAAGTGGGACGATGTGCCCGCCGACTGGGTCTGCCCGGATTGCGGCGTTGGCAAGGAAGATTTCGAGATGGTGGCGCTGTAAGCCGCTGACCGTTTCCTCCCTCTCCCGCAAGGGGAGAGGGTGCTCCAGGCTCACCCCCAGCCCACCCATGCACAGGTAATTCCCATGTCGCTCGTCATCATCGGCACCGGTCTGGCCGGTTACAACCTCGCCCGCGAATGGCGGAAACTCAATCCCGACGCGCCGCTGGTCATCCTCACCCGGGACGACGGCCGCAACTATTCCAAGCCGATGCTGTCCACCGGCTATACCAAGGGCAAGACCGCCGACCAGCTGGCGATGCAGACGGCGGCGCAGATGGCGGAACAGTTGAAGGCGGATATCCGCACCGGGGTCAGTGTCACCGCCATCGACCCGGCGGCGAAGACTGTGACCGTTGACGGCGAAACGCTGCCCTTTGACCAATTGGTGCTGGCGCTGGGCGCCGATGCCTTCCAGCCGCCGATGGGCGGCGACGGCCTGGATCGCGTGCTGACGGTCAATGACCTGATGGATTACGCCCGTTTCCAGACGGCGGCGGCCGGCAAGAAAAATGTGATCGTGGTGGGCGGCGGCCTGATCGGCAGCGAATACGCCAACGACCTCAGCAACGGTGGTTATGCCGTGCAATTGGTCGAGCCGGTGGGTCGGGTGCTGCCCGCGCTGCTGCCGCCGGTCGCATCGGAAGCCGTGGGCGCGGCGCTGGCCGGACTGGGCGTCACCTTCCATTTCGGCGTCAGCGTGCAGGCGGTGAACCAGGACGGCGAGGGCGTGCGCGCCACGCTGTCGGACGGACGCGAGATCACCGGCGATCTGGTGCTGTCGGCGATCGGCCTGCGTCCGCGCACGGCGCTGGCCAGGGACGCCGGGCTGACGGTGAACCGGGGCGTGGTGGTGGATCGCGAACTGCGCACCTCTAACCCGGACATTTATGCGCTGGGCGATTGCGCCGAAGTCGAAGGCCTCGTGTTGCCCTATGTGCTGCCGCTGATGGCGGGCGCCCGCGCGCTGGCGAAGACGCTGAGCGGTCAGCCGACGGCCGTGGCCTACCCGGCGATGCCGGTGCAGGTGAAGACGCCGGTGTGCCCGGTGGTGGTGTCGCCGGTGTTTCCGGGGGTAGAGGGCGAGTGGACGGTGGACGCGCGGGAAGGGAACAACGTCCGCGCGTCGTTCCGCAACGCGGCCGGCCAGTTGCTGGGCTTTGCCCTGACCGGCAGCTTTGCCGGGGATGCCGCCCTGAAGGCGCAACTGGCGAAGGAAATTCCGGCCTGGCTGGCCTGAGGATTCCTGTCAAAAACAACGCCCCGGAAGGGGCGTTGTGGTTTTTACTCTCCGGCGGCCTGTTTGGGCGCGATAACGAAGCCCGGCCCGATCATCGGCATCACCTGCCGGGGGTTCAATGCCTCCCCGCATTCCGAGCAGACCATGACCGGGCGGAATTTGTGGCCGCAGGGCTGGTGCAGGTATTCCAGCGGCGCGCCGCGCCCTTCGTCCAGCCATTTGTCGCCCCAGCTCACCAGCGCCAGCAGCACCGGGTAGAGGTCGCGGCCCTTGTCGGTCAGCCGGTATTCAAAACGCTCCGGCTTCTGCTGGTAAGGCACCTTGGCGAATACCCCGGCCTCGACCAGCCGTTGCAGGCGGTCGGCCAGCACATGGCGGGTGACGCCGAGGTTGGTCTGGAAGTCATCGAAGCGCTTGATGCCGAGGAAGGCGTTGCGCAGCACCATCAGCGTCCAGCGGTCGCCCAGCACCGCCAGGCTGCGGGCGATGGAGCAGGGGATGTCACCAATGTCTTGCCATTTCATGGCGC
>CAZPZK010000334.1:0-3813 GCA_964591095.1 uncultured Moraxellaceae bacterium
ATTCAACCCTTGCGGCTTGGTGACATACCTATGCATCAGTTTCGTGGAGTGACGCTTACAAACATCGCACCCCCCCGTCTTCACATCCACAAAATCGAGCCGAATACGGCGCGGCATGGCCCAAAATAGGTGAAAAGGGTGAACCTGAAGCGGCTGCGTTTCGCCACCATTGGCCTGAATTTGACTGACATCCGCCAGCCAAGGAAAGGTAAAGTGCTTTGCAATTTTATGCGTATCCCCACCATGTTGCAGAAACAAACGTTTCGGTTTGACGTTAAGCCACAAGTTTTGCCACAGGCTGCGGGAAGGCGTTTCAATGACCAGCGTCGTCAACGGCCCGCCTCCGCGCAGACTGGTGCGATGCCCCGCTCCGCCCGCCGGAGCATTCGTTTGCAAGGTAAATAACGCCGTTGCCACACAATGCGGGCACATCCCATTGATGGTGTTCCGCTTGACGAAGTGATCCGTGTTTTTATCAACCGCCGAGCCGCCAGCAGCATCAATCAGCAATGCATCAACTGAGCATTCCGCGCCGTCGGTCAGTGTCATGCTGAAATCCTGCATGAATCTGGCACCGTCGCCCTCAAGCTCAAAAGCCTCGGCAACCGGTGCGAACCATTGTTGCAACATTTCCTCTGTCGGCGGCCGATCCAGCACCTCCGCCCAATCCTCTTCATCATCAACCGGCGTAGTAGTTTGCAGCAGCCCGATTAGTAGCTGCACCAATGCCCCGTTGAAATCCGGCCGGTTAGCAGCCAACGCCACCACATCCGGGTCAGAAATTTGATGAGGGGCTATCCAGTCCAACGCGCCATTGCGACGGCTAACAGGGAGCCATTTTTCATCCAATAGATTCACGCCATCTTCTCCTTGGGTTGAGCCTCGGCAACGCGCAGCCCGAATTTTTTATCGTAAAGCCAAGTCAACAACTCCGGCTTCCTACCCCTTTTCTCATCCCCAGCCGTCCAAGCAGCGCCTTGCCAAACTCCATCGCCGACCAGAGTCAGCGGCAGCAACACACTCCACTTCCCCTCACTAGGCAACGTCCGCTGCAAACGCTCATACTCCGCCGCTTGAGCCGGATCATCAGGCATGTCCACCCTGCTGATCCATCGCACCGCCACCTTCACCATGTTGTATGCCCAATCGCCGGAAGCCCACGGCGCCAGCCGATTCCCATCCCATTTCGCCAGCATCACTGTCATCGTTTCCTCGCCCAAGCGTGACGGTGTTTTCGCCTCACTCCACCAATCTCCACTATCACCCCGCGCATACCCCCCCTGAATCTTCAGAGTATTCTGCTGCGCCAGACTGGCTTCGGACATCTCCTGGCCCGCCGCCGTCAAGCTGCTACGCTGCAACCCCTCGGGATACTCCGCCTGCGGAGAGAACACAAACTCCATTAAATCCCTGGCATCATCGGGCATAGTAAAAGCAGGAGATTGCAGCGCCTTGGCCGTCAACCACAACTGACCATGATGGGGATAAACACCGGCTGCCTTGGGGAAGGGCCGACTGAACCATGTCGCCGCTGGCTCGATGGTCCAACAAGGCGCAAAAACCCACAAGCAAGGTGGCGACCGCCCATCTTTCGCATCGCTCCCCAACAGTCGGTTACCCTTGGCATCACGCACATGACGCTGCAAACGACCGGCCCGCTGCAACACACGATCTATAGGCGCCAGATCGGTAATTAGCACATCAAAATCCACATCCAGCGACTGCTCCGCCACTTGTGTGGCAATAACCAATCGCCCTGCCCGTTGTTCTGAACTGCTTTCCTTGCCGAAAGAGGCCAGTACAATCTCTTCTTTGTCCAGACGATCCTGCGTGGCAAACCGGGCATGAAACAAGGTCATCTTGTCAGCCGGGACACTCTCCAGTAACTGCTGATAGGCCGACAGGGCATCTGCCACGGTATTGCGAATCCAGCCCACACACCGTCCCTGTTGCAAAGCCGTGATAATGTGCTCAAAAACCTGAGCTATATCGGATTCATAGTGAACTTTCACAGTTCTGGAAACGCTGGCGCGGGAGGCGAAGCAAGCCTCTTTCAACACGCTCTCATCAACATTCCACTGTATCGCCAACGGGTACGCTTGTGATCTGACAGCGGGAGCCTCCTGTAAATTCCGGCCTTTGGCATAGGCATCCAGCAAGGCTTGCTTCATGTGGTTGGGTAAGGTCGCGGACAACAAGATGACAGAACCGCCGGTACGTGCATGAAACTCCAGCAAAGTCTCCAGCACTCCCTGCATATAGGCGTCACAAGCGTGTACTTCGTCCACAATCAGAACTTTATTGAACAAGCCCAGCAGACGGATTGACTGATGCTTACTGTGCAAAACCGCCAACAGCGCCTGATCTATCGTGCCCACACCAGCGGCAGCCAAAAGGGATCGTTTGTTATGGTCGGCCAACCAGGCCGCGCAACGGGCCGATGCCGTTTCATCTTTTTGCCGACTATCATTTTCTACCGAACCATTTGGCAATACGGACAGCGCGAACTCTTCAACCAAGCGCTTGAATCCGTGCGCCAAAACAAGGCTGGCTTTTTCCCCAAAAAGCTTGGCATAAACCTTGGCAATCCGTGCGTACATGGCATTGGCTGTTGCCATTGTGGGCAGGCCGATGAAAAAGCCGCTGGCCAGCCCTTGGGCCATCAACCGATAGGTCAACATGAGCGCCGCCTCGGTTTTCCCCGCACCTGTCACATCTTCAAGCAAGAAAATCTGCGATTTGGCACCGATATCCACATTCATCGCCCATTCCTGCAACGGCGAGGCTTCGGAAATCTGAGGGAAAAAGTCGCTAAAGGATTGATCAGGGGCAATCACGGAAGGCAATACGCCAGATTCGGCCAACGCAAACCCAGCCTGCCTTTGGGCATATTCCCAATAACCTCCAAGATCCTCGGGCTGATCACGGTATGGGAAAAATCCGGTATTGGAGCCCAGCCAATCGGCAAGAACAGTGACTCCAGCGAACCACCAGGACAGAACTTCACTGCTCCTAGAAAAACTTCTGTGATCAATTACATCAGGAATTTTTTCTGCTTCTTCTGTAAGCAATAGCGCTGCCAGATCAACAGCAAAATCGCTGGCAGACTGCTTGTCGGGTTTGCAGTAAAAGAAATCAACACCTTGATTGCCTAACGGTTTGGGCGGCATACCGTGATGCCCTGTGACTGCTTGCAGCCAGCAACTCAATCCGGGCCTAACAGAGCGATTGGCACTTATGCCAATACGCGGCAGCAACTCCACACCAAAATCACTTTCCCACAGCCAATATCCCAACGAGTCATGACGCTCACTGTAGAACTTGGTTGGGTTAGGGGCACGATTCTTGAGCGCCTGAATCAAGTCAGGCCGCTGGGACTGGAAAGCCTCACTGAACTTCCCCAAGTCATGCAGGGCAAACCAGTAGGCCGCCCATGACAAAAAGGCGGCTTCAGAGCAATTGAGAGCGGTACAGAAGGTTTCTAACAGAACTTTAGACTGGCGCAAATAGCTCACACCGACTGCCGCAACATCCAGGCAATGATAGGGCAGCAGATGATAACCGGCCGAGTTGTCATCACCCGGTCTGGCCTTGCCCCAATATTGGAAATACAACGGATTAATCGCCACCACGCCTCCCTGCCCCGTTCAGGAACTGTGCTACTCCCGATCTAAGCACACCTCCCTTCCTCAATCCATCCTCACCCCCACCCTACACGACACACCCTGTCGCTCAAAAACCGTTCATCCCCCAAAAACGTGTACACGCCATAATCAAGAGCCCGGAACGTGTCGATAAAAACCAAAAAAAATC
>CAZPZK010000335.1:0-3794 GCA_964591095.1 uncultured Moraxellaceae bacterium
CTTCGGAAAATCGGAATTGATAACATACAGACAAAGCTTGGTGTCACGGGCAATACAGGACAATTCCTGAATGTGGATGGAGGTAAAGCGGTCTTCCTGTACAACCCGTTCCGACAACAGGATCGAGTCTTCGAAGTTGTAACCATTCCAGGGCATGAACGCGACACGCATATTCTGGCCCAGCGCCAGTTCACCCAAGTCAACCGACGGACCGTCCGCGAGGATATCGCCACGGGCGACCAAGTCACCGCGGTTCACGATCGGCTTTTGATTGATGCAGGTGTTCTGGTTGGAACGGGTATATTTGGTGAGGTTATAAATATCGACACCCGCCTCGCCAGGGGTCATTTCATCATCATTGACGCGGATGACAATACGGGCAGCATCGACATAATCAATCGTTCCACCGCGCGTGGCGGTCACGCAGACCCCGGAGTCGCGCGCGACATAGCGCTCCATGCCGGTACCCACCAGCGGCTTGTCGGAGCGCAACGTCGGCACAGCCTGACGCTGCATGTTGGATCCCATCAAGGCGCGGTTGGCGTCATCATGCTCCAGGAACGGGATTAACGAAGCGGCCGCGGACACCACCTGACGGGGTGAAATGTCCATGTGCGTGACTTTTTCCGGCGCCATCACCGTAAATTCGTTCTTGTAGCGCACCGCTACCAGATCGTCGAGCAAACGGTTTTCGGCATCCACCCGGGAGTCCGCCTGGGCAATAACGCACTGGCTTTCTTCAATGGCGGACAAGTACTCTGACTCATCCGTGACCTGGCCGTTCACAACCTTGCGGTACGGTGACTCCAGGAAACCGTAGTCATTTGCCTTGGCATAAACCGCCAGCGAATTGATCAGACCAATGTTCGGACCTTCCGGGGTTTCGATGGGACACACACGACCGTAATGCGTCGGATGTACGTCGCGGACTTCGAAGCCCGCCCGCTCGCGCGTCAAGCCGCCCGGGCCCAGCGCGGATACGCGACGCTTGTGCGTGATTTCTGACAAGGGATTATTCTGGTCCATGAACTGGGAGAGCTGGCTGGAGCCGAAAAATTCCTTGATCGCCGCGGAAACCGGCTTTGCATTGATCAAATCCTGCGGCATCAGGTTTTCGCTCTCGGCAAGGCTGAGACGCTCCTTGACGGCCCGCTCCACGCGCACCAAACCGACACGGAACTGGTTCTCGGTCATTTCACCGACACAGCGCACGCGACGATTGCCCAGATGATCGATGTCGTCGACCTCGCCCTTGCCGTTGCGAATATCGATCAGGGTTTTGAGTACCGTAACAATGTCATCCCGAGACAGCGTACCTTCGCCCTTGTCATCGGCACGTCCAAGGCGGCGATTGAACTTCATGCGACCCACGGCCGACAAATCATAGCGCTCGGCAGTGAAGAACAGGTTCTTGAACAGGTTTTCGGCGGCATCCTTGGTGGGAGGCTCGCCCGGGCGCATCATGCGGTAGATTTCAACCAGGGCATCCAACTCGGTGCGCGTCGGGTCGACACGCAGGGTATCGGCAATGAAGGGACCGCGATCCAAGTCATTGGTGTACAACACCTCAAAACTGCCAATACCTGCCTTTTGCAAGCGGGTCAGCACTTCCGCGGTTATGACCGTGTTGGACTCGCACACCAATTCACTCGTGCCAGGATGCAACAGGGTCTTGGCGATCACTTTGCCATGCAGATAATCGGCCTGAATATCGAGATGGGTAATCCCGGCCTTTTCGATTTCACGGATGTGCTTGGCGGTAATCCGGCGACCCGGCTCCACGATGACCTTGTCCTTGGCGCGGATTTCAAGCGCGGCCGTCTCACCGCGAAGACGCTCGGGGATCAGGTCGAACTTGTAACCGCCATCGTCATGCGTGACCTTGGTGGTTTCGAAGAACATGGACAGCACTTCGTCCGACGAATAGCCCAACGCACGCAACAAGATGGTTGCCGCCAGCTTGCGACGACGATCGATACGGACGTAGACCAGATCCTTGGCGTCAAATTCGAAGTCCAGCCACGACCCGCGATAAGGAATGATCCGTGCGTTGTATAGCAGCTTGCCCGACGAATGAGTCTTACCCTTGTCGTGGTCAAAGAATACGCCGGGGCTACGATGCAGCTGGGAAACAATGACCCGCTCCGTGCCGTTGATGATGAAAGTCCCGTTGTCGGTCATCAACGGAATTTCACCCATGTAGACTTCTTGCTCGCGAATGTCCTTGATGGTTTTCACGGATGCTTCGCGATCGTAAATGATCAAACGGATCTTGACGCGTAATGGCGCCGCGTAGGTCAGGCCACGCAGGATGCATTCACGTACATCAAATCCCGGGTGTCCCAGATGGTATTCGACAAACTCCAGTGCTGCATTGCCGGAGTAGCTGACGATCGGAAAGACCGACTTGAATGCCGCCTGCAGACCGAGATCCTCACGGGCGCGGGGTTTCTTGCCATCTTGAAGAAATGCACGGTAAGAGTCCACCTGTATCGCCAACAGGTAAGGCACATCCATCAGCGTGGGCAGCTTTCCGAAATTCTTCCGGATCCGTTTCTTCTCAGTATATGAGTATGCCATCTGGAGTCCTCAGCTAGACTTAACGCTATCGGGTCACCGGCTGACGCCGGTTCTTGGGTACTTTCGGCATGACGGAGCCATGGCGCCGCCTACACCAAACTTTTCGCAATAACCCACTTCATGACCGAAGCTGTATCTGTTCGGCCGCAAGCAATGATCTATTGTCGAAAGGTCTGTAAATCTTCTAATTGAATGAAAAAACAGAAAAAGGCCGACGACCAAACTCAGTCGCCAGCCATTTTTTGCGCTGTTTTTAGCCGCAAGTCATCACCGTTAAGGCTGATTACTTGACGTCAGCAGTAGCGCCTGCTTCTTCCAGCTTCTTCTTGACAGCAGCAGCTTCATCCTTGCTCACGCCTTCCTTCACGGTTTGCGGAGCGCCTTCCACCAGATCCTTGGCTTCCTTCAGGCCCAGGCCGGTGATTTCACGGATGGCCTTAATCACGTTGACCTTGTTGGCGCCGAAGCTGGTCAGGATGACGTTGAATTCGGTCTGCTCTTCAACCACGGCAGCCGGGCCGGCAACAGCAGGGCCAGCAGCGACGGCAGCAGCCGAAACGTTAAACTTTTCTTCAAAAGCCTTGATCAGTTCAACCAGTTCCATCACCGTCTTTTCGGCAACAGCGTTCAGGATTTCTTCATTGGACAGAGCCATGGTAATTCTCCACTAGGGTATGGTTCAAAAACAGGCGGAAATCAGGCGGCTTCTTCCAGCTTCTCTTTGAGAGCTGTAAACAGACGGCCAAATTTCGAAACAGGTGCTTGCAGCACGGACGCCAGCATGGTCAGTGCGCCTTCGCGGTTCGGCAGGCTGGCGATAACGTCAATCTGCTTCGCATCGTAACGCTGACCATTCAGGGCCAGAGCCATGACTTCCATCTTCTGGTTGTCTTTGGCAAAGTCCTTGAACAGGCGGGCTGCGGCACCCATGTCGTTTTCCGACAGGGACAGGCCAATAATGGTCGGACCAACAAGGTCATCATTGAGGCAGGCGAAGCTGGTACCTTCAACAGCGCGACGGGCGAGCGTGTTACGAACCACTCGCACATAGACTTGCTGTTCGCGGGCTTTTTCGCGCAGCTTGGTCAACTGACCGACGGTCAGACCACGATAATTGGCTACCACTGCAGAGAAAGCACCGGAGGCGACTTGGTTCACCTCGGCAACGATCTCTTTCTTGTCCTCTAATTTCAGAGTCACAGTAACCTCCTAAC
>CAZPZK010000336.1:0-3782 GCA_964591095.1 uncultured Moraxellaceae bacterium
ACCGTGTCCTTCGCCAAAACTCGCTTACAGGCAGTTCGCTGCACTCACATCCCGATCCCGTCGCTTCGTTCTCCGGCATGTTGGCTCAAACAGTTGGCTGCGGACGGCGTTGGGGGGTGTAAAATCCGGTTTTGTGATTGTAATGGCTGAGGATTTTCCATGATTCGTGAATTGCCCGTGACGGAACTCGATCTTTCCCAGGCCGCGACCATCTGGGATGTGCGGGATGCCAAATCCTTTGCGGAAGGTCATCTGAAAGGGGCGGTGAACCGGCCGGTTGATGGTCTGTCGGCGGAGTTGCTGGCGTCCGTGCCGGCCGGGGAGCCGGTGTATGTGCTGTGCGGGGGCGGGACGAAGGCGCCGCGCGCGGCGGCGCTGCTGGATGGATTTGATGCGGCACGGGATGTCGTGGTGCTGACCGGGGGGACGCGCAAGGCGAAGGCGGAAGGACTGCCGATCGAAACCGGGGCCTGAGACACCATTCATTTGGGTTAAGGATGCAGGTGGGGCAGTGGCGATTGTGACTGCCCGTTCATCTTTTCCCCGACTTCCTGCCGGGTACTGTCATTGACGGGTTCCAAAAAGGAACCTATAGTCGGTTCAACGGGGCCACACCCCTTTCGTTCCTTGTTCCGCCTGTGTGCCGGAGAGCCGTCATGTCGCAAGCCCAGCCCGAAGTCTGGAAGAAAACCGCCTGTATCCTGTGCAGCCTGAATTGCGGTCTGGAGGTGCAGACCGGGGGCGAGGACGGTCGCCAGATCCTGAAGATCCGTGGCGATGATGATCATCCCGGTTCGCACGGGTATGTCTGCGAGAAGTCGCAGCGGATGAACTATTACCAGAATGGCGCCGACCGTCTGACCTCGCCGATGCGCCGTCGGCCGGACGGCAGCTATGAAGCCATTGCCTGGGACATCGCGATTCGCGAGATAGCGGCGAAGTTCAAGCAGATCAAGGCCCAGTACGGCGGTGACAGCATCCTGTATTACGGCGGCGGCGGGCAGGGCAACCATCTCGGCGGGGCCTATGCCGATTGCCTGCTGAAGGCGGTGGGCAACAAGTACCGCTCCAATGCGCTGGCGCAGGAAAAGACCGGCGAGTTCTGGGTGGGCGGGAAGATGTTCGGCAGCGGCAACCACGGCGATTTCGAGCATGCCGAGGTGTCGGTGTTTGTCGGCAAGAATCCCTGGCAGTCGCACGGTTTCGCCCGGACCCGCGTGCTGCTGCGCGAGATCGAGAACAATCCCAAGCGCAAGATGATCGTGCTGGACCCGCGCAAGAGCGAGACGGCGCGCATGGCCGATTATCACCTGGCGGTGAAGCCCGGCACCGATGCCTGGTGCCTGGCGGCGATGGCCGGGGTGATCGTGCAGGAAGGGCTGGTGAAGCGCGACTGGCTGGCGGCACATACCACCGGCTTTGAACAGATCGAGCCGGCGCTGAAGGCGGTCCCGGTGGCCGACTATGCCCGGACCTGCGGGGTGGACGAGACCCTGATCCGCGAGGCGGCGCGATGCATCGCGGCGGCGGAAAGCGTGTCGGTGTTCGAAGACCTGGGGGTGCAGATGAACGTGCACTCGACGCTCGTCAGCTACCTGCAACGCATGCTCTGGGTGCTGACGGGCAACTACGGTCGCCCCGGTACCGCCAACGCCTTCGTGCCCTTCCTGTCGTTGTCGAAGGCCAGCAAGGGTGACAGCAATACCTCGTCGAAGACGCCGGTGAAGCGGGTGGAACGCCGCAGTCCGGTAACCAACTCCAAGATCATCATCGGCCTGATTCCCTGCAACGTCATTCCCGAAGAAATCCTCACCGACCACCCGAAACGCTTCCGGGCGATGCTGGTGCAAAGCGGCAATCCCGTGCACTCCCTGGCCGACAGCCAGCGCATGCGCGAGGCCTTCCGGGCGCTGGAGCTGTCGGTGGTGGTGGATGTGGCGATGACCGAGACCGCGCGACAGGCCGATTATGTGCTGCCGTCCAGCAGCCAGTTCGAGAAGGCCGAAGCCACCTTCTTCAACCTGGAATTCCCGCGCAACGTCTTCCATGTGCGCCAGCCGCTGTTCAGCCCGCTGCCGGGAACGCTGCCGGAAGCGGAAATCTATGCCCGCCTCCTGGAGGCCATGGGCGAGATCGGCGAGAAGGATTACCTGCCGTTGCGGCTGGCGCTGAAGCTGGGGCGTCAGGCCTTTACCGCCGCCTTCTTTGCCGCCGTGGCGGTCAAGCCGAAGCTGATGAACTATGCGCCGATCCTGATCCACCGCACGCTGGGACAGACCCTGCCGAAGGGGATGGAACAGGCGTCGGTGGTGTGGGCCCTGTCACTGCTGTATGTGCAGGGTAACCGCCAGGCGGCGGCGCGGGCAGGGTTTGGCGGCTTCCTGCCACTGGCGGGCAACCGGCTGTTCGATGCCATCCTGAACACGCCGTCGGGCGTGGTGTTCGCGGAAACCAATTATGTGGAAAGCTGGAAGGCGATCGGTTATCCCGGCCACCGCATCAACCTGCACATTCCCGAACTGCTGCCGGAGCTGGCGAAGCTGGCCACCGAGGGGCTGCCGCAGGACCCGGACTATCCCTTCATTCTGGCAGCGGGCGAGCGCCGCAGCGATACCAGCAACACCACGGTGCGCAACACCGGCTGGCACCGCAAGGGCAAGTACGGCACCTTGCGGATGAATCCTGCGGATGCCGAGGTCTTGGGCTGCAAGGACGGGGAGCAGGTCATGCTGAGCACGCGGCGCGGGTCGGTGCGGGTGCCGGTGGAGATTTCCGAGATGCTGCCGCCGGGCAGTTTGTCACTGCCGAACGGGCAGGGCTTGGATTATGTGAATGCGGAAGGCAAGACCGTGCGGATGGGGGTGGCGCCGAATGAGCTGACCGATTGCACGCAGCGGGACTTTCTGGCGGGGACGCCGTGGCACAAGTATGTGGGGGCGAGGGTGGAAAGGGTGGGCTGAGTAACCATGATGGCGCTCAGCGCAACGCCATCACCACCCAGGGGAATGCGATCAGCAACAACACCCCGAACACCAGGTAATTCCCGGTCCGGGGATCGAAGTCGTCAAACGCTCTCCGCCACGGCCGCTTCAGCACGAGTTTGCCCAGGATGACGTCGAATGACGCCATGAACAGCGCAATCGTGACGCCCAGCCCGAGCAAAGGCCCGTCACCCCGGATACCCATGCCCGGCACCACGAACCAGCACACCGCGAAGGCCAGCAGCGAGCCGGTGACAATGCTGATTTTCAACGCCCGTTTCTTGCCGATGCGCGGCACCAGCACGGCAGCGCGGAAGATGCCGTGCAGGGTTTCGGCGGAAGCCAGCAACACACAGAGCGACAGCACGCGCAGTAGCAAATCCCCATTCATAATCCATTTCCCCCGAACGGCGTGTGTGGACAATAGTCCGTTTTTCAACCCAAAAAGCCACGATAAAAAAGAAAAAATCATCGACTTGAAATAACTCGTCTATACCTCATTTCTACAACAACCCCACTATTGCTGTGTGAATGAGACTCCATCATGCGCTTTGACAAACTGACCGCGAAACTGCAACAGGCCCTCAGCGAGGCCCAGTCGCTGGCTGTCGGCCGCGACCATACCACCATTGAACCCGCCCACCTGCTGCTGGCCCTGCTGCAGCAAT
Organism: uncultured Moraxellaceae bacterium; assembly: GCA_964591095.1. Lineage (GTDB taxonomy): Bacteria > Pseudomonadota > Gammaproteobacteria > Pseudomonadales > Moraxellaceae > Fluviicoccus. Next base: position 3,650 of record CAZPZK010000336.1, read on the forward strand.
CGGATGGCAGCACCCGGCCGCTGCTCAGCCAGTCCGGCGGCAATATCGCCGCGCTGGAGCGCAAGCTGAACGAACTGCTGGAAGGCGTGGCCGTGATCAAGAACCCCACCGGCGAAGTGCAGGTGGGGCAGGA
>CAZPZK010000337.1:0-3768 GCA_964591095.1 uncultured Moraxellaceae bacterium
GCTGCACCCGGGGGTGGTGGTACTGGGGAAAGTCCCGGTGCCCGTCTACGGGTTCCGCGGCGCGTTCTCCGGCATGCACATTGACCACTTCCTATCCGAGGAAGCCGACAAGATGCTGATGGATTCCGGTCTGGCCGCGCCGGTGCAGCTGATGGCGCAAAATGAACTGTCCATTGGCGTTGACCACATCCGCTTCATTGAGGAGTTCAAGTATCTGTCCGGACTCAACGTCCTGGTCCCTGACAACAACCATGGTTTTGTCCATTGGAGCGGCCCGACGCGCGGCGGCTCGCGGCGCATCGAATGGAACATGACCAAGGATGAATTCGAGCAGTTCAAGCTGGGACTGAAACGGGCGGGACGCATCTTCTTTGCCGCCGGCGCGGAACGGGTCTATTTCCCGACCTACCAGCGTATTCAGGCCACTTCGCTGGAAGAACTGGATCAGGTGGTGGACAGCATTGAATACGGATCGCTGGGGATCTTCTCCATGCGCCTACTGTCGCTGAATGCCCAGGGCAGTTGCCGGATGGGGGGCGATCGCAGCAAAGCGGTGGTTGACCCCTTTGGCGAAAGTTATGAGATCGGCGGCCTGTTTGTTTGCGATGCCAGCCTGCTGCCCTCCAACGCCATCCAGCATCCGATGCTGACGGTCGCGGCGCTGTCGCACTATATCGCCGACAATATCCTGCGGCGGCAGCGCAGTTATTTCTGGTCTTGAAATCGGGGCCGTCAGGCCCCTTTGTCTACCCGGGACTGTGGGACCCGGCCTTCAACCGCGCCATTGCTTCTCGGCGGCCATGACGGTTTGCGTCATCAACGTGGCGATGGTCATTGGGCCGACACCGCCGGGTACCGGGGTATAGGCCGCCACGCGGTCACCCAGCGCGGAGAGTTCAATATCCCCCACCCCGCCCGGATGATAGCCCGCATCCACCACCACGGCGCCCTCCTTGATCCAGGCTGCCTTGATGAACTCAGGCTTGCCGACCGCCCCCACGATGATATCGGCCTGGCGCACCAGTTCAGGCAGGTTTTGCGTGCGGGAATGGCAGATGGTGACGGTGGCGTTGGCCGCCAGCAGCATCAGGGCCATCGGCTTGCCGAGGATCGGGCTGCGGCCGACCACCACGGCATGCTTGCCGGCCAGTTCGATCCCGTAATGCTGCAAGATGGTCATGATGCCCTGCGGCGTAGCCGAGCCGTAGGCGGGTTCGCCCATGCTCATGCGTCCAAAACCGAGGCAGGTCACGCCATCAACATCCTTCTCAATGGAAATGGCATCAAAACACAAGCGCTCGTCGATCTGGTGCGGCACCGGATGCTGCAACAATATTCCCTGCACCAGCGGATCGGCGTTGAGCTCATGGATCCTGGACAGCAACTCTTCCGTAGTGGTCGTCGACGGCATGCATACCGACATCGAATCCATGCCGATACGGCGGCAGGCGTTCCCCTTCATCTTGACGTAGGTGGCCGAGGCCGGATCGTCCCCCACCAGGATCGTGGCGAGAATCGGCGTGCGGCCGGTGCGCGCCTTGAGCGCGGCGACGCGGGCGGACAGATCCTGTTCTACCAGGGTGGACAGCTTTTTTCCGTCAAGGATGCTTGCAGACATGGAGGGTTCCTGAAAATCGACCGGTAGCGGCAATGGGCCGGAATTGTCGCATAACAGGGCCACAGGGACCAAATCCTACGCAATTGATTGTAGAAAAAACGATTTTTTCTTGACGACAGGAAGCGGCATTACTATTATTCCTGCTCTCTTGGCTGGGTAGCAAAGAGGCCATGCAGCGGACTGCAACTCCGCGTACACCGGTTCGAATCCGGTCCCAGCCTCCAGTTTCCTGCGTGCACCCTTCCTGCCTGGATGGTGAAATCGGTAGACACAAGGGACTTAAAATCCCTCGACGGGTGACCGTCGTGCCGGTTCGATTCCGGCTCCAGGCACCATGTTCAGCCTGCCTTTTCCCCGCTGCATTTGCTGAATCTGTCTTTCACCCGCCTTCCTCCGAAGAATCCGGGCTATACCGCTCAACCCGTGCAACGGCGGCTCGCTAGCGACATTTAAGGGTCATGCGGGCGGACCGCCGCCCGACCCGGGCCATCAGGCGGGATTGGAGCCGCGCTTGCGATGATCCTTGCGGCCCCAGGCAATGAGTTCATCAATACCCATGCCCGCGCGGGATGCGATTTGCAGCACATCGATATAGGCCTTGCGAATTTCTGCCTGTTCCTTCTTGTGGATCATCTCCCTGGCTTCGGCAATAATGTCCTGGAGTTCGTTATACGAAAGGCCGTCCAGACCGAATCGGGAGATCATTTCTTCGTGCATGGGGAGAATATCCGGTTTCAGGAGCGATTAACTTTGGCGATTATATGAATAATCGCCAAGCAATGAAAAGCAGATTATGACCTTGCCGATGAATATGGAGAATTACCCTGTTTCGGCCCGCAATTATCGGGCAGGTCTCCTCATGAATAAGCGCGGAGTCGGATATGTGTTCGGCAGTTGAAGTTGGAGATCAAATCATTGGTTTTGCCGGCGATGCCGCCAGGCTGCCGGTGCTGCTCCGCTCTGGCGGGACGCTCTGGCTGCCGTGGGGCGAGCCTTACGGCAGGGAGCGCGGCGCCTGGGTTCCGGGACCGTGCGCGCGACTCGACAGCATACAGTCAGGGAAATGGGACCGTTTCCGGCCGGTGGCGGTCAAGATAGCGGTGGAACGCTATATGGAGCGGAATGCGCGCAATGCGCCCTATTGGGCGCGGCTGCGCGCGGGCGAATATTTGCAAGGACTGGTAGCAACCGTCGGCGATGAAAAACGGGTTTATGTCGTAACCGTGGAAACACCGGCCCCTTACCGCCATGTCAGCGAGCGCTGGCCGCGCATCCTGTCCACGGGGGATGCCAGCCCTTCCTGATCACGTTAATCGATATCGAGAAACAATGGCTCCAGATAATCCACAAACCCCAGGAGTTCCTCGGGATTGAGTCCGGGAATCAGTTTACGGATCGCGGCTTCCGATGCCTTTTCAATTCCCGCGCCACCAATATCCACCAGCTTGCGGGCAATCATGCCCAGTTTCAGGGAGTGCATGGACTCGACATAGAAATGCTGGTGCGCCAGACGGGAAAATCGCAGCACTGCCTCCATGAATTCGTGCTGGACAGAAACATCGCCTTGACGGATGGCAACAAAGCAACGGCGATAGGTGGCCGCCAGATCAGCGGGAACCACGAAGCTGATATAGGTCCTGCCCGCCGCTTCCAGACGGCGGGCACGAATCTGGTTGGCGACCGGCGTCATGTCGGCATTGGACATCTTGTGCAGCACCTGACGATTCATCGTGTGCGAAGTGCTCTTGATGATCGAGGCCACCCCTTCCAGCACGCGGCGGGCCATGCTGCCATGCGGCATCATTTCGCTGTTGCCCAGCACCATCACCTGGACGATGACGTCGGTGTAATCGTTAGCGACTTCGATCAGCAGCGGCGCCAGCGGATCACGCGACCCCTGATCCAGCCGGTCGATCAGCCGGGCGAAATTATCGCGAAGCGGGTCCGGGCAGGGAATCGCGTAATACGTGGTCATGACAACTCCTTAACGCTCAACCAGCATGCCGCGAATATAGTCGGCCAGATGCTTAAGTTCTTCGTTCTTCAGGGCGCGCACCATCTTCGGCAGCACCGAATGCAACTCCTTGTGCAGGGCTGAACGGGTCATTTCCGTAGTCTTGCGCAGGATCATGCCCAGGTCCAGGGTGGCG
>CAZPZK010000338.1:0-1541 GCA_964591095.1 uncultured Moraxellaceae bacterium
GGCAACAGCGGTCAATTGCCGGCGGGCCTCCAGCGTCGTCTCCTTGTCAAAACCGACGTCCTCCAGCGTGGACCCGCACAGGATATGGCCGTCGCGACGGGGGATCACATAATGCCCCGCATGCAGCAAAATGGATGGCAATGGCACATCCGGCGCATGAAACAGGATCATCTGGCCACGCACCGGCTTGACCGCGATCCCGGGCACAATGCCCGTCAACAGGCCGGCCGACCAGGCTCCGGCCGCCACGACATAGTGATCGGCCTCCAGGACCTGCCCCGTTTCCGTCTGCAAGCCGGTCACTAGACCTTGCGCAGTCCGCCACGCCTTCCCGGCTTCCCCCTCACGAAACTCCACCCCCTGCAAAACCAGCGCGCGCCGCAACGCTTGCAGCAATCGGGGATTCCGGATGTTGGCAACCTCTGGCAACCATAGGCCCCGCTCGAATTTGCCCAATCCCTCCCCCCTGCGCGCCAAGGCCGCTTGATCCAGGACTTCAAGGCGTCGACCATATTCACCGGCCCATACGATGGCATCGCGATGGTCATCCGCATCCAGCATGAGCATGCCGCAAGGATTCAGTTCGGGATCAATACCGGTAGCCTGTCGTAACCGTTGCGCCAGCGCGGGATACAAGCTCTGGGCTTGTTCGGCCAAAGCCGTGACGGCGGGCGGATAGCGCCAGGGGTACAACGGGGAAACAATCCCCCCGCCGGCCCAGGATGCCTCGCTGCCCATCGCCGCTTTATCGGAAATCACCACCTCGTGCCCAGCTTCCACAAACTCCAGGGCGCTCAGCATGCCAATCACTCCGCCCCCTGCGATCAGTACCTTCATGCGCTTGACTCCCCGTGACGAATGCATAGAATACGCGGCTTGCTAGGATAGCATTGAAAATCAAGGAATTTGACATGGACGTTCGGGGCATGACCCTGTTTGAACTGCTGCTCGCGGTTTTGATCATTACCCTTCTGCTGCTGGTCGCCACACCTTTGGTCAAAGATGCGCTGGCCAGACTGGAGGCGCAACGCGTTACCACCGAACTCATGCATCTCTGCCAGGTCGCGCGCAACCAGGCGATCACCCGGCGCACCCCGGTGACCCTGTGTGGCTCCGCCAACGGCTCGCATTGCGATGCCAATTGGGCGGAAGGCCTGCTACTTTTTGTCGACAAGAATCATGACCGCCAAACCTCGCCGGGCGAAGCCATTCTCCAGTACACGCCGCTCCGCATTGCTCCCTCGCGCTTGGCCTGGGAGGGCTTTTCCGGTCATACGGTGGAAGTTGAGGCGATGGGGATTCCGTTTGCCAGCAATGGCAGCTTTACCTATTGCACAGCCGATAAAAAGCCGGCTTGGCGCCGGCAGGTGATTGTCAATCGCGGGGGAAGGGTCAGACACTCACGCGACCAGAATGGCGACGGCATTCATGAGTCGGTGGGAGGCGGGGATATTAATTGTCCCTAAGGATCAATTCCCCCACGCCTGTGTCGCATCGGCGAGGTCGCAATCCGATGCGGCCTTTTTCCAACAGTTCTGGCC
>CAZPZK010000338.1:1551-3764 GCA_964591095.1 uncultured Moraxellaceae bacterium
GCTGTTGAGCTTGATGACACCGTCGCCATCCTGCACATTGGCGGGCGTGGCGACCAGCACCCACGTGGTGGCAGTGATGGTCGGCATCGTCAGGTTGTACTGGATCTTGGTGCCGGTTGCACCTTTCGGATAGGTTGTCGAGCCATAAATACTGTTGGTGCCGGCCGCCAGCGTGGCATTGCTGTAGGTCAGCTGGAGCGCCTTGTAGCGCTCCAGGTTGGTGGCGATCTGCATCAGTTCGCCTTGCGCCGCCACCCGATTGCCCTTGCGGACATAGTCCTTGTACTTGGGAATGGCGATAGTGAGCAGGATGCTCAGGATCGCCAGCGTGATCATGATTTCGATCAGCGTAAAGCCTCGGTTCTTTCTCATTATCATGTCCTCCAGAGAATCCGGGAGCCGTTAAGGCTCCCGGACCGGTCTCGGTTTACTGGCTGTTCTTTTCACGCCACCGCTTCAGGGTCTGCAGTTGCTTGACCAGATCCTTTTTCTCGGCGGAGACCTTGGTGCTGATCAGAGTACCGATTGTAGCCGTCGGCGTGCCTTCCGCGTTCACTTCACCGGTATTCTGGTAAATCAACTGCGGCTCACCGCCCAGGCCAAGCATGATCTTGCCAACCTTCCGATCCTCGATGTCACCGCATTGCGTGCCATAAGGCATGCACATCTGATAGAGATCCGTCTCACCGGCGACCAGGTTGCAACCGTTGTTCTGGGCCGTTATCGGCAGGTAGGTGGTAAAGAGCAACTTCTTCAGGAAGATCAGACCGCTGGACAAGCTCTTCTCACCACCGCTGGTCAGTTCGACATACCAGCCGTAGGTGCCCGGCACATATTTGCCCGTCGTGCTATCGACAGTGTAAACCGGCTTGCCCGTGGAGGCATCATTGGTCAGGTCCAGCTTGATCAGCTTGGAATAATCCAGGGTAGCCTGTAATCCCGAACCGACGGTCAGCAGGTTGGACTTGCCGACATCGTAGTCAAACACCACGGCAAAACGATCATTCGTGGCCATGCTCAGCGGACGGCTGCGATTGCCGGTACCGACCGCCACGGCGGCAAACACGGCGCTCATGGTTTCGTCCTTGAACAGGGCCACTGTTGGCGGCTCATAAATCCGGCGGGCGTCAACCGAGGTCGGCGTCGACACCCCACTGCTGCCGAGCTTGGCAATCAGTTTGACGCGCTTGACGAGGGCCGTGCCCGACTTGCCATTGTCGATATCCATGCGGAACAGCTGGCCACCCAAGTCCCCGAAATACACCGTATCCGCCAGACCGTCCGAGTTGAGATCCAGCACCTTGACCTCGGACGGGATGCTGTACTTCATGTCGCTGATGTTAACGGCTGCCGGGGTGGCTGATGGCGCGCCGCCTCCAGCTGCCCACCAGATCAGTTCGCCAGTCTCGGCATTCACGATGTAAATCTGGTTGCCCTTGGTCGTGGTGCCACAACTGGTGCCATCTTCGTAGCACTTGTCATAGCCGCCGCCAAAGACCAGCACTTTTTTCACCTCGGTGCCCACCTTGATATCCGTCAGCACTGGCTGCGACCAGGACTGGCCGGCGTTGCCATAAGCTCCGGAACCACCGGTCAGCGTGAACAACATCTTGGGCGCGGTCAGGGTGGTCAGGTCCAGCGCATAGTAATTGCCGCCGCCCATGCGCATGCCGCCGTACATGAACAGCTTGTCGCCCGCCGTCGAATCAATCAGTCCGTCGCCGTTGCCGTCCTTGCGCCACACCGTCCAGGTCAGGTCCATGCCATACTCCGGCTCGGTCGAGGCCAGGTTGTCATAGAGAGACTTGATGGCGGAAATCTTTTCCTTGGGAATGAAGGCGAATTTTTCGACACCGGTCTTGGCGTCAATCCCGTGCAGGGCGCCCCCCAGAGTGCTGAAGAAGATGATGTTGGTCTGGTTGGCCGGGTCCGTCTTGTCGGTTCCGGCGGTATACCCGTAGTTCACCAGTGTCGCGCGGGAATGCAGGCCGCCTCCCAGCTTCTTGCGTTCGGGCAAGGTTGACAGCTTGGGCGTGGTGGACTCGGTGATCTCGACGCCATAAGCATCGGGGATATCATAGCCCTTGAACCAGTTGATCAGGTTCTTGAATGTCGACTGCGTGGTACCGGTCGGCATCAGGGCCAGGCCGGACGTCACCAGCGTGGCATTGCCCAGATCCAGCAGGGCAACACGGCTGCGGCATGGCTGGTCC
>CAZPZK010000339.1:0-3756 GCA_964591095.1 uncultured Moraxellaceae bacterium
ATGCTATGCGCATGCAGTCATGGCGGCAATGTCGCGCGGGATCATCATGCCCGCCAATCCGATGGGTCGGCGCTGCCGGGGATTGTCTATCCGGCGGGGAACCGGGAAGATACGCGCCTGGGCCGCATCAGCCCCAATACATGGCATTACGGCGTCCGTTGCACGCCGATCTCCCCGACACCGAAGCATTCAGGCGCGCGCATGGAAATCAAGGTCAACTTTCTCGACAAACTCCGGCTTGAGGCCAAATTCGATGACTTCACGGTCGTCGCCGACCAACCCATCCGCTACAAGGGCGACGGCTCCGCGCCGGGACCCTTCGATTACTTCCTGGCGTCGTCCGCCCTCTGCGCCGCTTACTTTGTCAAACTGTACTGCCAGACCCGGAACATTCCCACCGAGAATATCCGCCTGTCGCAAAACAATATTGTCGATCCGGAAAACCGCTACCGGCAGGTCTTCCGCATCCAGGTGGAATTGCCCGCCGATATTTCCGACAAGGACCGTCAGGGCATCCTGCGTTCCATTGACCGCTGCACGGTCAAGAAGGTGGTGCAGACCGGCCCGGAATTCATCATCGAACAGGTGGAAAACATCGACGCCGATGCCCAGGCGCTGCTGATGCCCGGTCAGGCGTCGTCAAGCCGCACCTGCATTCCCGGCAAGGACCTGCCGCTGGAGGAAACCATCGCCAACATGGCGGGCATCATGGCCGGGCTGGGCATGAAGATCGAAATCGCCTCATGGCGCAATCTCGTGCCCAATGTCTGGTCGCTGCACATTCGCGACGCGCACTCGCCGATGTGTTTTACCAACGGCAAGGGCGCCACCAAGGAAAGCGCGCTGGCCTCGGCACTTGGCGAATTCATCGAGCGGTTGAATTGCAATTTCTTTTATCACGGCCAGTTCTGGGGGGAGGAAATCGCCCAGGCCGGTTTTGTGCATTATCCCGATGAAAAATGGTTCCAGCCGGGCCGCCGCGACCGCTTGCCGAAGGAGATTCTCGACGAATACTGCCGGGAAATTTACAACCCGGATGGCGAACTTCGCGCCTCGCATCTCTACGACACCAACTCGGGCAACATCAAGCGCGGCATTTGCTCGCTGCCCTTTGTGCGCCAGTCCGATGGCGAGGTGGTGTATTTCCCCTCCAACCTGATTGAAAACCTGTTCCTGAGCAATGGCATGAGCGCGGGCAATACCCTGGCCGAGGCGCAGGTGCAGTGTCTGTCGGAGATCTTTGAGCGCGCGGTGAAGCGCGAAATCCTGGAAGGGGAAATGGCGCTGCCGGAGGTGCCGCCGGAGGTGCTGGCGAAGTACCCCGCCATCCTGGCCGGTATTCGCGGGCTGGAGGAGCAGGGCTTTCCGGTGCTGGTGAAGGATGCCTCGCTGGGCGGCAAGTATCCGGTGATGTGCGTGACGCTGATGAATCCGCGCACCGGCGGCGTGTTCGCGTCGTTCGGCGCGCATCCCAGCTTCGAGGTGGCGCTGGAGCGCAGCCTCACCGAGTTGCTGCAGGGTCGCAGTTTCGAGGGGCTGAATGACTTGCCACGGCCCACTTTCAGCAGTCAGGCCGTGACCGAGCCCAACAATTTCGTGGAGCACTTCATTGACTCCAGCGGCCTGGTGTCGTGGCGGTTCTTCAGCGCCCGCTCCGATTACGAGTTTGTGGAATGGGATTTCTCCGGGCACGGCGCCAATTCCAATGCCGATGAGGCGGCAACGCTGTTCGGCATCCTCCGCGATCTGGGCAAGGAGGTCTACATGGCGGAGTATTTCCATCTGGGCGCGCCGGGCTGCCGCATCCTGGTGCCGGGCTATTCGGAAATCTATCCGGTGGAGGACCTGATCTGGGACAACACCAACATCGCGCTGCAGTTCCGCGCCGATATCCTCAACCTGCACCGGCTGGACGACCAGGCGCTGGCGGCGTTGCTGCAGCGTCTGGAAGACAGCGAGCTGGATAACTACACCGACATCGTGACGCTGATCGGCATCGAATTTGACGACAACACGGTTTGGGGACAGTTGACGGTGCTGGAGTTGAAACTGCTGATCCATCTGGTGCTCAAGCAGTTCGGCGAGGCCAAGGAGCTGGTGGAAACCTTCCTGCAATACAACACCAACACCGTGGAGCGCGGGCTGTTTTACCAATGCCTGGATGTGGTGCTGGAAGTGATGCTGGATGAGACCCTGGAACTGGCGGATTACGAGGCCAATTTCCGGCGGATGTTTGGCGATGAGCGGATGGATGCCGTGCTGGGTTCCGTGGACGGCCGCGTCCGTTTTCACGGGCTGACCCCCACGAGCATGAAACTGGAAGGGCTGGACCGGCACCAACGGCTGATTGATAACTACACCAAGCTGCACGCGGCGCGGGCGAGGGCGGCGAAGGCCGCGGGGTGAATCTCCCGTGGACTTCGCCGAGGATGCCGTTCCGGCGGCATCCGGTCTAGCGGAAGCTGACTGACTGGAAGTCCAGCATGGGCCAGGTGGCCACGGTGTCGCCGGTGAGGTGGATGGTGGAGCGTTGCGAGCCCCATGGGTCCCGCCTCGCAGCGGATCCAGACCGACTCGGGGGAAACGCCGCAGCAATGGCGGGACATGCAGGCGGAGTCTGGAAGACGGGTCCCGTAGCCGGGCGAGGGGGGCGTCCCGGCAAATCGCACGGATCAGGCAGTCCTGACGATGGCTCGCGGAGGATTCTCCACGGCCTCCCGTTTTTCTTCCCGGCGTTGCCGTGCTTCGCGCTCCCGCATCCACTCCGCAAAGAACCCGGTAAACGCCCGCACTTTCGCCGACAGGTGTTTCCGGTTGGGATACACCGCATAAATCGGCAGGGTTTCGCTTTCATATTCCGGCAACACCCGCACCACGCGTCCGGCTTCCAGATGCGGCCGGGCGATATAGCAGGGCGTACTGAACACCCCCTGGCCCTGCGCCGCCATTTCCATCAGGAATTCCGAATTGTCGCTCTGCACCGAGCCGGAGACTTTGACCTCGTGCCGCTGCCCGTCCGGGCCGGTGAAGCGCCACTGGCCCTTGTCTGAATCGTGTTCGTATAGCAGGCAGTCGTGCGCGCCGAGGTCATCCGGTTGGCGCAGGGGCGGGGCGCTGGCCAGATAGTCCGGCGACGCCACATGCAGCAGCGTGGTGCGGCCGATCTCGCGCGCCACCAGATGCTGCGAGCCGACCGGGCCGATGCGCAGGGCGAGGTCGAAGCCTTCTTCCACCAGATCCACCACCCGGCCCGACAGCGAGACATGGAACTGCAATTGCGGAAAGCGTTGCCGTGCCTCGGCCAACGCCGGGGACAGGTAGTTCAGCGCGAAGCCCACCGACGTGGTGATGCGCAGCGTGCCTTGGGGGTTCAGGGACTGCTCGCCGACGGCGGATTCTATGGCCTCCAGTTCCTGCAGCCACTGCGCGCAGCGTTCGTAATAGGCCTGGCCGCTTTCAGTCAGCCCGATGCGCCGGGTGGTGCGGTTCAGCAGCCGCGCCTGCAAATGGCTTTCCAGCTGCGCCACCCAGCGCGAAACAGCGCTGGTGGACACGTTCAGGCGTTCGGCGGCAGCGGCGAAGCTGCCGGTATCGACGACGGTGCAGAACACGCGCATGGCTTCAAGGCGGTCCATGATTGTCCCGGAAATTAAAACGGATTGTTCCATGATAGAGGGTTTATCCCGGAAAGCGAAATGAATATCCTCTATCCACGGATTCAAACCACCCGAGGAACCCAGATCATGAAACTGTACT
>CAZPZK010000340.1:0-3752 GCA_964591095.1 uncultured Moraxellaceae bacterium
GGGCATACTCGCCCACCGTGGCAGCCTGGAGTCCGGCAATGTGCAAGTTACCCTCGGAAGCCAGCGGGTTGAGCGCCACCCGCCCCGACCACGCCAAACGCTCGCCTTTTCCGGTTTCAGCACTAAAACGGTATTTGCCATCACCCGCGGCGCCGGAACTGAGATTGAACAACTGGAGATCAAGCGGCGCCAATGTGGTGCTGAAGGGTTCGGGCCGGCTTTCATCCAACAGGTCCACCTGCCCTTGCCGGATGCTGAGCGCCGCCAGATGCCAAGGCGTTTCACCGCTATCCTCGGGATCCTCCGGCGGCAGCAACTTCATCAGATTCAGCTCACCGGCCGGATTGATGTGGGCATTGACATGCAGGCCCAGCCAATCAAAATCATCCACGGCCAACTGCCGCTGCCAAAGGCTGGCCAAGGCATTCGCATTCAGATACAGGCTGCGGGCAAACAGCAGGACCTCGCCTTCCGGCTCGCGCACCGAGACCGCATCGAGCCGCAAGGCCAGATTCCAGGGGTTGAACTCGACCTTTCCCAGACTCAACTCCAGATGCAGTTGGTCGCGAACATAGTTCACCGCGAGCTTGTTGATCACCGAGGGAGCCGCCAGCAATCCCAATGCGCTGTACACCATCAGGCAAGTCAGCACCCCGGCGCCCTGCTTTTTGCGGCGAAGCGGCAAATCCCGCAGTTTTTTCAACATGATCAATCCGGTATCTGGACACAAAAGGCGATATTACCATCGACGCGGCTCAACGAAGATCAATATCCTGCGGCATCAGTCAGACGCGACATCCCCTTGTCCTGACAAGACAGGGGTTGACCGCGCTGCAACGGCCGTTATCACCAATCCTGTCGATTCATATATATAAAAAGCATTTTTCTTATGAAGTCACGCTTGTTATCCTTCGCTACCTCAAAAACCAGTCAGAACGGCCAGGCTTATTTCATGTATCAATACGACGCCTACGACCAGACCATCGTTGATGAACGCGTGGCCCAATACCGCGATCAGACCCGGCGTTATCTTGCCGGCGAATTGAGCGATGACGAATTCCGCCCTTTCCGCCTGCAGAACGGACTCTACATCCAGCGCTATGCCCCCATGCTGCGGATCGCTGTTCCCTATGGCATGCTGCATAGCCGCCAACTGCGCATGCTGGCGCACATTGCCCGTCGCTATGATCGCGGTTATGCCCATATCAGCACCCGCCAGAATGTCCAGTTCAACTGGCCATTGCTGGAAGAAGTCCCCGACATCCTGGCCGAACTGGCATCCGTGCAAATGCATGCGATCCAGACCAGCGGCAACTGCATCCGCAACACGACCACCGACCAGTTTGCCGGGGTCGTCGCCGGAGAAATCGCCGACCCCCGCCCCACCTGTGAATTGATCAGGCAGTGGTCGACTTTCCACCCGGAGTTTGCCTTCCTCCCCCGCAAGTTCAAGATCGCGGTCAATGCCCTGCCCGAGATTGACCGCGCAGCAACCGCCGTGCATGACATCGGCGTGTATCTGGTCACCGGAGAAAATGGCGAGCCCGGATACCGTATTCTGGTCGGCGGTGGATTGGGCCGTACCCCCATGATTGGTGCTTTCATTCGCGACTTCCTGCCACAGCGTCAATTGATTGCTTACCTGGAAGCCATCCTGCGGGTCTACAATCTGTATGGCCGTCGCGACAACAAATACAAGGCGCGCATCAAGATTCTGGTCAAGGCGCTGACTCCCGCTGTCTTTGCCGAAAAGGTGGAAGCGGAATTTGCCCGGATCCAGGATGGCAACCTGATAGTTCCCGATGCCGAATTCCAGCGGCTGGCCGGATTCTTCACGCGCCCTCCTTACGAAACATTGACCGACATGCCGGCCACGCTGCAAGCTGCCCTGGCCGAAAACCCGGCATTTTCTTTGTGGTACAACCACAATACCCATGCCCACAAGCAGCCCGGTTACCGGATTGTGACCCTGTCGCTCAAGCGCACCGGTATCGCTCCCGGCGACATTACGGACAGTCAACTGGAAGCTGTCGCTGACCTGGCCGACCTTTACAGCTTTGGCGAAGTCCGTTCGACGCACGAACAGAATCTGGTGCTTGCCGATGTGCGACAGGATCAACTTCCGGAACTTTGGGAAAAGCTGAAGGCCCAAGGCATGGCCAACGCCAATATCGGTTTCCTGACCAATATCATCTGCTGTCCCGGCGGCGACTTCTGCTCTCTGGCCAACGCCAAGTCCATCCCGATCGCCGAGCAAATCCAGCGCCGCTTCGAAGACATGGATACGGTCTACAATATCGGTCCGCTCGACATCAACATTTCGGGCTGCATGAATGCCTGCGGCCATCACCATGTCGGGCATATCGGCATCCTCGGTGTCGACAAGCGCGGCGAAGAATACTATCAGGTGACACTCGGCGGCAGCGCCGGCCATGATGCGGCTATCGGCGACATCCTCGGCCCGTCCTTCTTTGCCCAGGACATGGGTGATGTGATCGAAGAGGTCCTGAATACCTACCTTGACAACCGCCTGGATAACGAGCGGTTCCTGGATACCTACCGCCGTATCGGCATTGCCAAGTTCAAGGAGCGCGTTTATGCCTAAGATCATCAAAGGCGGACAGATTGTCGATGACAACTACGTCTTTCACCCTGAGGGCGCGCTGCCCGCAGCCGACATTTGCGTTACGCTGGATTTTTTTCTGGCCAACCGGGAAGACGTACTCCAGCATCCTCACGCCAAAAGCGTCCAGCTCAAGCCGGACCAGCACCCGGAACTGCTGGGCAGCGACATCCCACGGTTTGACATGATCGCCCTGGACTTCCCCGGCTTTGCCGATGGTCGCGGCTACTCTTACGCTTGGCTGCTGCGTAACCGCTTTGCCTTCAAGGGCGAATTACGCGCCACCGGTGATGTCTTCAAGGACAATATCTTCTATCTTGGCCGCTGCGGATTTGACAGTTTTGCCGTCAAGGCGGACAAGAATATTGAGGTTGCCCTGACCGGACTCCGTGACTTTAGTGAAACCTATCAGGCCAGCACCGATCAGCCTCTCCCCCTGTTCAGACGGCGACTGCAAGCCTGAACATCGGACGAAAAAAAACCGGCTGAATCAGCCGGTTTTTTTTGCCCTGTGCTCAGGGAACTGCCGGACAGTTCTGCAACCCGATGTCAATTTCACCTTTTGCGTTAACACCATCGGCGGTACGATCCACCGGTGTCGACTGCAAGGAGCGATAGGAACGCGGGTAATTCAACCAGGAAGCGAGAGCCGTGGACAGCTTTTTGGGATCCGCCGAATCCGCCTCAAACGACAGCATTTCGATATGTCCCTGAGTCACGCGGGAAATATCAATGCGTGCCTTGCGGTCAGCGGCGCCAACCACCGTACCATAGAACTTTTCCCAACCCGGAATCTTCGTGAACATCATGACCGGACTGATATAATACGCAGGCTTGTCATCAATCTGGAAAATAGCCGCAATGGCGCCCAGTCGATACTCTTGCTGGCCGCTCGGATCCTTCAGTTCCGTATTGACGGCGCCGCAATCATTATTAATGTCGGTAATGATATTGCCGTTCTCCAGAATGGTGATACCCGCCGTGCCAACCGTACATCCCTTCACGGCATCACAGCCATTCAAGGGGTTCTTGTTATCCGTCCGGAACGTCATGGTCACATGCAAGGGGAAGATCGGCTGCTCGCCGGCCGCGACATTATCCTTGGTCCTCCAGCCTGCCGGATCCAGCA
>CAZPZK010000341.1:0-501 GCA_964591095.1 uncultured Moraxellaceae bacterium
CAGCAAGCCACACCAAGAACTCCCTAATACTTGAGTGGTTATTGCACTTGTTGGACGATCGTACTACACTCAATCGAAGTACAAAAACCAACCGGAGCACCGGCATGAACACGCTTCTGAACTGGGAACAACAACTGCTGACCCAGATCCGCACCGTGCTGCTCATTTTGGCGGAAGCCGACCTGCCTGAGAGCTGGCAGGCCCAGGCTGAAGATCAGGTCGAGAAACCCGGGTAAGCCGCTTGTCGTCATGACCGTATCCTCCCTAAAATAGCGGCTCCACCCCCTTTGCCCCTTGACGGCTCCATGACCTCCGAATTCAGCTTTTTTGTCGCCACAGGCGTCGGCGTACTGCTGGTGCTGGCCACCGTCATGGTGCATTACGAGGCGCTGCGCCTGATCTCTCTCTTGCTGCCGCACCTCAAGATTCAGCCACGCCTGCGCATCCTTGTCGTCATTTATGGCGTCATTCTCGCCCATACCATTGAAGTCTGGATATTCG
>CAZPZK010000341.1:511-3746 GCA_964591095.1 uncultured Moraxellaceae bacterium
GCCTACTTCCTGCTGAGCGAGCATCTGTCTCTGGGAACTTTCAGCGGCCTGCCGACCACCCATTTCTTCGATTACGTCTACTTCTCGGTCGTGGTCTATACCTCGCTGGGCTTCGGCGATCTGTTGCCCTTGCAGCACGTACGCCTGATCGCGGGTATGGAGGCCTTGCTGGGCCTGGTCATGATCGGCTGGTCCGCCTCGTTCACTTACCTGATGATGGAACGCTTCTGGAAGGACCATCCCGGTCACCCCAATCACCCCTCGAAAAAAGAGACGCCCCATTAAGCCAGAACCCCGCTCAAGGCGGGGTTCTGTTGGTTGCTGACGCATCAGGACGGATCAGGCTTCCGGCCGCATGTGCGGGAAGAGGATCACGTCGCGGATCGACGGCGCATTGGCAAACAGCATCACCAGCCGGTCAATGCCGATGCCCTCGCCCGCCGTCGGCGGCAGGCCGTATTCCAGCGCGCGGATGTAGTCGGCGTCGTAGTGCATCGCCTCGTCATCCCCGGCATCCTTCTCGGCCACCTGCTGCATGAAACGCTCGGCCTGGTCGATCGGGTCGTTCAGCTCGGAGAAGCCGTTGGCGATCTCGCGGCCGCCGATGAAGAACTCGAAACGGTCGGTGATGAAGGCGTTATCGTCATTGCGGCGAGCCAGCGGCGACACCTCCGCCGGGTATTCGGTGATGAAGGTCGGCTGACGCAGTTGGGTCTCGACGGTTTCCTCAAACACCAGCGTCTGCAGCTTGCCCACGCCCCAGGTCGGCTTCACGTCCATCTTCAGCTTGGTGCGCACGATATCGCTCAGCGTCGGCACATGCCACAGCTGTTCACGGGTCAGCTCCGGGTTGAAGCGCAGGATGGCGTCCACCATCGACAGGCGCTCGAAGCGCGCGCCGAAATCGAAGACTTCGCCCTGGTACTCGACTTCCGTCTTGCCCAGCACGTCCAGCGCGACGGTGCGCAGCATATCCTCGGTCAGGTCCATCAGGTCGCGGTAATCCGCATACGCCTGATAGAACTCGATCATGGTGAATTCCGGATTGTGGCGGGCGGACACGCCTTCGTTGCGGAAGTTGCGGTTGATTTCGAACACGCGCTCGAAACCGCCGACCACCAGCCGCTTCAGGTACAGTTCCGGCGCAATGCGCAGGAACAGCGGCATGTCGAGGGCATTGTGGTGGGTGTTGAACGGCTTCGCCGCCGCGCCGCCGGGGATGACGTGCATCATCGGCGTTTCCACTTCCATGAAGTCACGACCGGCCATGAAGCGGCGGATGCCATCAATCACCTGCGAGCGGATGCGGAAAGTCTTGCGGGTGTCCTCGCTGACGATCAGGTCGACATAACGCTGACGGTACTTCATTTCCTGGTCGGCCATGCCGTGGAACTTGTCCGGCAACGGCCGCAGCGACTTGGTCAGCAGGCGCAGCTCTTCCACATGCAGCGACAGCTCGCCGGTCTTGGTCCTGAAGACATAACCGCGCGCGCCAACGATATCGCCCATGTCCCACTTCTTGAACGCGGCATAGACGTCTTCCCCCACGGCATCGCGGGCAATGTACAGCTGGATGCGGCCGGACATGTCCTGGATGGTGGTGAAGCTGGCCTTGCCCATCACCCGCTTCAGCATGATGCGGCCCGCCAGCGAGAAGTACTGCTTGTCGGCTTCCAGCGCCTCGTTGTCCGGTTCGGCAAAACGGGTTTGCAGGTCGGCGGCATAGGCGTCGCGACGGAAGTCATTGGGGAAGGCGTTGCCCTGCTCCCGCATCTCCGACAGCTTCTGCTTGCGCTCGGCGATCAGCTTGTTTTCGTCAACGGCGGGCGCGGCGTTCGGGGTGTTGTCGGTCATGGTCATCTCGTGGTTACAGTCCCATCTTCAGGGAGGCTTCAATAAACGCATCCAGGTCGCCGTCCAGCACCGCATCCGGACGCGAATGCTCGATGTTGGTCCGCAGATCCTTCACCCGCGACTGGTCGAGCACATAGGAGCGGATCTGGCTGCCCCAGCCGTTCTCGGACTTGGTTTCTTCCAGCGCCTGCTTGGCGGCGTTCTTCTTCAGCATTTCCAGTTCGTAGAGCTTGGCGCGCAGCAGCTTCCAGGCGCGGTCGCGGTTGGCGTGCTGCGAACGTTCGTTCTGGCAGGCCACCACGGTGCCGGTCGGCACGTGCGTCAGACGCACGGCGGAGTCGGTCTTGTTGATGTGCTGGCCGCCCGCGCCCGAAGCACGATAGGTATCGGTGCGCACATCGGAGGGGTTGATGTCGATTTCGATGTTGTCGTCGACTTCCGGCGACACAAAGACGGCGGCGAAGGAGGTATGACGGCCGTTGCCGGAGTCGAACGGCGACTTGCGCACCAGGCGGTGCACGCCGGTCTCGGTGCGCAGCCAGCCGAAGGCATAGTCGCCTTCCACGCGGATGGTGCAGCTCTTGATGCCCGCCACTTCGCCTTCGGACACTTCCAGCAGTTCGCCCTTGAAGCCGTGGCGCTCGGCCCAGCGCAGGTACATGCGCATCAGCATGCCCGACCAGTCCTGGGCCTCGGTGCCACCCGCGCCGAACTGGATGTCGACGAAGCAGTTGCTGGGGTCCATCTCACCGCTGAACATGCGGCGGAACTCAAGGTCGGCCACCATCTTTTCAGCGGCATCCAGTTCAGCCTGCACATCGTCCAGCAGCGACTCGTCATCGGCTTCCACAGCCAGATCAAGCATCGCCTGCGCATCGGTCAGCTGTACCGTCAGCTTGTCCAGCACGCCGACGCTGTTTTCCAGCGAGGAACGCTCCTTGCCCAGTGCCTGCGCTTCTTCGGGGTTGTTCCAGATGGCGGAATCTTCCAGGGTCCTCAGGACTTCTTCCAGACGCTCTTTCTTGAGGTCGTAGTCAAAGATACCCCCGGAGCGTGTTTCCGCGCTCGGCAAGGTCTTTGATATGGCGGACGTAGGGATTGATTTCCATGACGGTCTACAGGCGGCAAAAAATAAGGGGCGGATTTTAACCTAAATCGGGCGCGGCTCCCAATACTCCACCTTCATCTGCACGCGGCTTTCTCCGCGAAAGGTGTTCACATCCAGCCGGTAAGCCAGCAAAAGCCTTTCCGGGGGCTCATGCCAGTCCACCATGTCGGTGTTGAAGGCGATCGCTTCCAGCGTCGCGCCGTGGCCGGGATGCTTCAGCGTCAGCTTCATGTGCTTCTCCTTCAGCACGCGGTGATCGACGCGGATGAACTC
>CAZPZK010000342.1:0-3740 GCA_964591095.1 uncultured Moraxellaceae bacterium
GGCGAAGAAGTCATTGAGGAAGTTGGTGACGCTGGTTTCCGCCGCGATCCGCCCGTTTTCCACGCTGCTGATGCCATCGGCGATGGCCGCCGCGAGGGTACAGGCCGGAAGGCCGTTGCCCTGCGGCAGGTGCAGGCCGAGTGCGTCGTCGTTGCCCGGCTTGGGACCGGGCGAGGAAAGCTGGGCGGCGCGGGCGGATAACTTCATCTTTACTCCACGGCGATCAGATGCACATTGCCATCGGCATCCTTCTCGACCATGTGGCCTTTCGGTTCGCTGATGAACAGCCCGCCCAGGAAGGCCACCGCCGAGGTTCCCGCCAGCACCACGAAGAAGGCGGCGGGGCTGACCAGGCTGAGCGCGGTGAGGAAGACCACGCAGCCGACGTTACCATAAGCACCCGCCATGCCGGCGATCTGGCCGGTCATGCGGCGCTGGATCAGCGGCACCACCGAGTAGACCGCGCCGCAGGCGCACTGCACGAAGACGGAGGTGGCCAGCACGACGGCAATCGCGCCGCCCAGCGACCAGCTGCCGTTCATCTGTGACATCAGCAGGTAGCCCAGCGTCTGGCCGCCCAGCGCGATCAGCAGCATCTTGCGGCGGCCGAAGGCATCGGAGAGGAAGCCGCCGCCGGGACGGGCGAAGAGGTTCATCACCGCGAAGCAGCCGGCGGTCATGCCCGCCATCACCTTGCTGACGCCGAAGTTGTCGATGAAGAACATCGGCAGCATGGACACCACCGCCAGTTCGGAGCCGAAGCAGGCCATGTAGGCGACGTTGAGGATGGCGACCTGCTTGAACTGGTAGCGCGGGGCGGCGGGGTGTTCGCCGGTGAACAGGTGCTTGTTGACGTGCCAGATCTTGGTCCACTGGTAAACGGCCAGCGCGGCGATGATGGCATAGGCGATGTAAGCACCGTTCATCGACAGCAGCTTCAGCCCGGCCGGGGACAGGCGCCAGGTCAGGATCGCCAGGGCGGCGTACAGGGGAATGTTCATCAGGGCGTAGGCGATGAAGTCGCCCTTGCTGGTGACTTCCAGGCCGCCGACCTTTTGCGGCTTGAAGTAGGTGGAGCCTTCCGGCGTGTCGCGCACGCCGCGATAGAAAATCACGCTATAGACAATGGCGATGACGCCGGTGCAGGCGATGGCGTAGCGCCAGCCGTCGTCGCCACCGAAGGCGAGGGCGAGGGCGGGCAGCGACATCGAAGCCACGGCCGCGCCGAAGTTGCCCCAGCCGCCGTAGATGCCTTCGGCGATGCCGACTTCGCGCGCCGGGAACCATTCGCTGACCAGGCGGATGCCGATCACGAAGCCCGCGCCGACCGAGCCGAGCAGGAAGCGGGTCACGGCCAGCCATTCAAACGACTGGGCGGCGGCGAACAGGAGACAGAGCGCGCCGCAGAAGGCGAGCAGGAAGCTGTAGCTCTTGCGCGGGCCGTATTTGTCCACCAGCACGCCGACCAGGATGCGGGTGGGGATGGTGATGGCGACGTTGAGCATCAGCAGGGCCTTCACCTGGGCATCGGTGAGGTGGAAGTATTCCTTCATCATCGGCATCAGCGGCGCGGCGGCGAACCAGATGATGAAGGTGATGAAAAAGGCCATCCAGGTGTAGTGCAACGTGCGGATGCGTGGCACGTTCCAGGAGAGTAGGGGGAGCGTCTTGAATTTCATGGGTCTGTACTCGCAACGGGACAAGGGGTCGTGATGCCGTCGTCTTTGACGCCATCGGAGGCCTTCAGCGCGTCGTTGCGTGAAACCTGGGTCTTGGCAATGCCTTAGCAAGTAGCGTGCCAGTAAAAAAGCGGGGTTTTTCCGGCTCCGACGGTGTTGTCGGCTCCAAAAAAGGGGACAGGCGTGATTTTGGGGCGATTTGTGCGTTGATCTGGTGCGGCGCACTACAGACAGGCACGACGGCGATGGCGTCGTTTTTTTTAGGTCTATAGAGGAAGGCTGGTGGTCAGAGGCGCCGTATTCCGGGATTGGCACAACTTTTGCCTTGGCGGTTGGAAACCTATTTTGGATTGAGTGGTCATCGCCATGAACAAAGCGAGACTGGTGGTCATTGGCAACGGCATGGCCGGGATGCGCACGGTGGAGGAGTTGCTGAAACTGGCGCCCGAGCGTTACGAGATCACGGTGATCGGCCGCGAGCCTTACGGCAACTACAACCGCATCATGCTGTCGCCGGTTCTGGCCGGTGAAAAGCACTTTGATGACATCGTGCTGCACACGCCCGAATGGTACGCGCGCCACGGCATCGAACTGGTGTCCGGGCAGACGGTGGTCGATATCAATCGTTCCCGCCGCGAAGTGCTGACCGATGAGGGGCTGGTCTTTCCCTATGACCGCTTGCTGCTGGCCACCGGTTCGGTGCCGTTCATCATTCCGGTGCCGGGACACGATCATCCGTCGGTGGTCAGCTTCCGCGATATCCAGGACGTGGAGCGCATGCTGTCCGTGACCGAGCACAAGCGCCGCGTGGCGGTGATCGGCGGCGGCCTGCTGGGGCTGGAAGCGGCCAACGGCCTGCTCAAGCGCGGCGTGGAAGTGACGGTGATCCACGATGTGTCCTGCCTGATGAACCGTCAGCTGGACAGCGAGGCGGCGCATCTGCTGGAGCGGGATCTGGCCGCGCGCGGCATGAAGTTCAAACTGGGCGCGCAGACCAAGCAGATTGTCGCCCGCGACAGCGAGCATCTCAGCCATATCGAGTTCAAGGACGGCAGCCTGCTGGAAACCGATCTGGTGATCATGGCGGTGGGCATCCGTCCCAACGTGGCGCTCGCGAAGCAGGCCGGACTGCAGGTGGACAAGGCCATTCTGGTCAACGACACCCTGCAAACCTTCGATCCGAAAATCTATGCCGTCGGCGAGTGCGTGCAACATCGCGGCAGCCTGTTCGGGCTGGTCGCGCCGCTCTACGAGCAGGCGCGGGTCTGCGCCACCCATCTCGCCGAGATCGGCGTCAGCCGTTATGTGCAGAAAGCCACGGCGACGACGTTGAAAGTGAGCGGCGTCAACTTGTTCTCCGCCGGGGATTTTTCCGGCAAGGACGCAGAGGTGATCGTGCTGCGCGACATCGCCGCCGGGGTCTACAAACGCTTGTTCCTGAAGGAAAACAAGCTGGTGGGCGCGGTGCTGTTCGGCGATACGCAGGACGGTTCCTGGTATTTCGATTTGATTGGCCGGCAGACTAACGTCGCCGGTCTGCGTGATGAATTGCTGTTTGGCAAACGGGAGATGGCGGATGCTTGCTGATGCGGTTGTGAAGACCACCTGCGCCTATTGCGGGGTCGGTTGCGGCATCACCGCGACCGTGACCGACGCGTCGGCGCGGGTGGTGGACATCAAGGGCGATATCACCCATCCCGCCAACTTTGGCCGCCTGTGTTCCAAGGGCTCGTCGCTGGGTGAAACCGTCAGTCTGGAGGGGCGGCAGCTCGTTCCGGAAATCCACGGCCAGCCTGTCGCCTGGTCCACGGCGACCACGAAAATCGCCCGGGAATTCCAGCGCATCCGCGAGCAGCACGGCCCGGAGGCCATTGCCTTTTATGTCTCCGGCCAGTTGCTGACCGAGGATTATTACGTCGCCAACAAGCTGATGAAGGGCTTTATCGGCAGCGCCAATATCGACACCAATTCGCGGCTGTGCATGGCCTCGGCGGTGGCGGGCTACAAGCGCGCTTTCGGGGCCGACAGCGTGCCCGCGAGCTATGAGGACTTCGCCCATGC
>CAZPZK010000343.1:0-3718 GCA_964591095.1 uncultured Moraxellaceae bacterium
CCGGACGGGTCAGCGGTGAATATCACCCCGGTCCCTGGGTGGACGTGGGGACACTCGAACGCCTCCGGGCGCTGGATGACGCCATCCAGACCGGACAAATTTGATCTCAGGAAACCGACATGCGTGATTACTTGCTCGCCCCCTCCATTTTATCGGCGGACTTTGCCCGTCTCGGCGCGGAAGTGGATGCCGTCCTCGAAGCCGGAGCCGATATCGTCCATTTTGATGTCATGGACAACCACTATGTCCCGAACCTCACGGTCGGCCCGATGGTATGCAAGGCCTTGCGCAAGTATGGCGTGACCGCGCCCATTGATGTCCACCTGATGGTGTCGCCGGTGGACCGCATCATCGGCGACTTCATCGAAGCCGGGGCCACCTATATTACCTTCCATCCGGAAGCCTCCGATCATATTGACCGATCGTTACAACTGATTCGCGACGGTGGCTGCAAGTCCGGTCTGGTCTTCAATCCGGCCACGCCCTTGCATTATCTGGACTACGTTCTGGACAAGACCGACATGGTGCTGCTCATGAGCGTCAATCCCGGCTTTGGCGGCCAGAAGTTTATCCCGGGCACGCTGGACAAATTGAGACAGGCGCGCCGCCTGATTGATGCCAGCGGCTTGCCAATCCGGTTGGAAGTGGATGGTGGTGTTACCGCCGGGAATATTCGCCAGATCGCCGAGGCGGGGGCCGATACTTTTGTCGCCGGCTCCGCCATTTTCGGAGCCGGGGATTATCGCGCCGCTGTCGCCGCCATGCGCGCCGAACTGGCGTTGGCCGGCAGCACAAGGGCCTGATCATGTTCAGTCTGATCGGATTTACCCCGAAGCTGATCATGTGCGATCTGGACGGCACGCTTGTCGACTCAGCGGCGGATATCCACCATTGCCTGAATCTGGCACTGGAAGAGCGCGGGATGGCCCCGGTCAGCCCTATCCAGGTTCGCAACTGGGTGGGTCGGGGCGCGTCCCGCCTGATCAACTGCGTCCTGGAGGCCGGTCATCATCCCGCCGGACTTCATGATGAGTTGCTGGCGGGTTTCATGAGCCACTATCAGCGGGCGGTATGCCAATTCAGTCGATTCTATGATGGCGTTCCCGAGTTCCTCCGCGCCTGCCGCGATGCTGGAATTCCCTTGGCCTGCGTCACCAATAAACCCTACGCCCCGGCCAGGGCATTGCTGGCGGCATTGGATTGCCTGGATGATTTCCGGTTGTTGATCGGAGGCGACAGCCTTCCGCATAAAAAACCGCACCCGGAGCCACTATTGCATTGCCTTCGACGCTTTGATCTTCGACCGGGGGAGGCTTTGCTGCTTGGCGACTCTCGCAACGATGTCGAGGCCGCCCGCGCGGCCGGAGTGCCTTGCGTGGTGGTGCCCTACGGATATAACCATGGTGAACCCATAGAGGACTGCAAGCCGACGTGGATCATTCCGCATCTGGGCGTCCTGTTGGAAGGCGCATCGGCTTGATTCCCGGTGCAAGTTCCATTAACTTAACTTTTTTAATAGGCGGATGTGGCAATGACCCCCGTTTTTCGTTGGCGATGGTGAACTCCTGATAATTGTTGCACTCATCACTCCTATCCGCCATTAGTTGCATTTAAAGGTCATTGTCATGATTTCCCACGAGCAGTTTGCCGAATTCGCCCGTCAGGGCTATAACCGTATTCCCGTCGCCCTGGAGTTGCTGGCCGATCTCGATACGCCATTGTCCGTTTATCTCAAGGTCGCCAACCAACCCTACAGTTATCTGTTCGAGTCCGTACATGGCGGTGAGCGTTGGGGCCGTTACTCCATAATCGGCCTGCCTTCCCGTCGCCGACTCGTCGTGACGGATCACAGCGTTCGGATTTTTGAAGGAGAAATCCTGCAGGATGATATTCGGACCCAGGACCCACTGGCTTTCATTGAAGAATACCAGCAGCAGTTCCGGGTGCCGTTCATTGCCAACCTGCCGCGATTTACTGGTGGCTTGGTGGGCTATTTTGGCTATGACTGTGTCCGTTATGTAGAAAAAAAGCTGGCGGCGGTCAGCAAGCCCGACCCCATCGGCATGCCGGATATCCTGCTTATGCTTTCCGAGGAGGTCATCGTCTTTGACAATCTCAAGGAAAGTATTTATCTGATCACGCACGCCGATCCCTCCGAGGCCAATGCCTATGCGCGCTCGCTGGAACGGCTCGAGCAACTGGCGCACCGCTTGCGGACGGCGGCCGGTTTGTCAGAGCCGCGGAATGACGCCCCGCCAACACGGGAGTCCGACTTCCGATCCAGTTTCGGCGAGGAGGCCTTCCGTGCCGGCGTCAATCACATCAAGGAATACATCCTGGCGGGAGACATCATGCAGGTGGTGCCTTCCCAGCGATTGAGCGCGCCTTATGGCCACTCCCCCATGGCCTTGTACAGGGCCTTGCGGCATCTCAATCCATCTCCGTACATGTACTTTGTCCACTGCGGCAATGCCCACATTGTCGGTTCCAGTCCGGAAATCCTGGCCAGGGTCCAGGAGGGCAGGGTGACGGTGCGACCCATTGCGGGAACCCGCCCGCGCGGAAAGACGCCAGAGCATGACCACGCCCTGGCCGCCGAGTTGCTGGCCGATCCCAAGGAAATCGCCGAGCACCTGATGCTGATCGACCTTGGACGCAATGACGCCGGTCGGGTGAGTCGGGTAGGTCAGGTGGAGGTGACTGAAAGAATGGTCATCGAACGGTATTCGCATGTCATGCATATCGTTTCCAATGTGGAAGGGGTCCTGAAGGAAGGTGTTTCGGCTATTGATGTCCTGCGCGCAACCCTGCCCGCGGGAACCCTTTCCGGCGCGCCAAAAGTACGGGCGATGGAAATTATTGATGAGCTTGAACCGGTCAAGCGCGGCGTCTATGGCGGCGCTGTCGGTTATCTTGGATGGAATGGAGAAATGGACACGGCCATTGCCATCCGCACGGCGGTGGTCAAGGATGGGATGATGCATGTGCAGGCGGGCGCAGGTGTGGTTGCCGACTCCGTGCCGGAGATGGAATGGCTGGAAACCCTGAATAAGGCCAGGGCCTGCATACGAGCCGCCGAATTGGCATCCAATCACCTAAAAATTAGGCAATAGGGCGTTGTCAGCGGGCTGTAAACACGTATAATGCGCCACGTTTTTCGTGAAAGCCGGTATAGCTCAGTTGGTAGAGCAACTGACTTGTAATCAGTAGGTCGTGAGTTCGAGTCCCACTGCCGGCACCAGCGAAAAAAGGAAACGAAGTTGCTTGACAAGCGGTTGTATAATCAAGATAATTTCGTTCCTCGCGTTGGTGGGGTTCCCGAGCGGTCAAAGGGATCAGACTGTAAATCTGACGGCTCAGCCTTCGAAGGTTCGAATCCTTCCCCCACCACCATTTGCGCGGGTGTAGTTTAGTGGTAGAACTTCAGCCTTCCAAGCTGATAGTGCGGGTTCGATTCCCGCCACCCGCTCCAGGTTGGTTGGTAAAAGATGCTCATATAGCTCAGTCGGTAGAGCACTTCCTTGGTAAGGAAGAGGTCACCGGTTCAAATCCGGTTATGAGCTCCATATTTCAGGCAGACGGCCTTGTGCCGTTCTGCCTTTGTTGTTAACGAATAATGTTTGGCTAGATCACCCACGAGGGAGAGTTGTCATGGCGAAGGCTAAGTTTGAACGCGATAAGCCGCACGTAAACGTCGGCACCATTGGTCACGTTGACC
>CAZPZK010000344.1:0-3695 GCA_964591095.1 uncultured Moraxellaceae bacterium
CAGTTGACTGAGTGCCTGCAGGAAGACGGCATGGCCGACCCAATCGCTGGCGGCGGTCAACGCCTCCAGTCGCTGGTGCAAGGCTTCGGTGACATACTGTTGTTCCTGGCGGGCTGTCATTTCGGCTTCGGAAGCCCGGGTGGATTCGGCCAGGGCAAAGCGGGCGGACTGGGTGGCGGCTTCAAACCGATGCTGTAGCGCGGGGGAAAGGTTGGCATCGGGATGACTGGATGCTTCCTTCCACTGCTGTTCCAGATTCAATAATTTGGCGGCATAAAGGGGAGAAACGGCCTGCCGGCTTTGCACTTCCATGTCATGGCACAGCTTTTCCAGCAGTTTCTGCCGGTCTTCACGGGCCTTGGATTCGGCATGGGTGCTGTCCAGGCGGTGGCGTATCTGCTTGTAAAGCCCCTTGTCCTTGTGGCGAATGGCCTCCCCGGCAAAGTTAAGCAATGATTCATCCGTAATCTTGGCGGCAGCCAGTTGCCGAATCCGGGAACTGGAATTCTCGCTGACAATCTGCGCCAGCACATTCTGGTCTTCAATGCGTTCCAGGGCCTGTTCACGGATTTCCGGGCTAGCGCCAAACAGGGCGAGGGCTTGCAGTTGGTCAATGTCCTGCTTGCGGAAGAAATCCTTGTCCGCCGTGTTGACGACCAGCAATTCGCCCAAGCGCTGTTCAATGGCCTTGCGTCCAGCGGCGCCGCTCATGCGGTGCTTCTGGATCAACTGACCGATGTTGTTAGAGGAATTGACGGCTGCGCGTTGCTGGGCTTCCCGGTTCTCGGCGGCGTCGCGCGCGGAGGGCGGCGCGTTCTTGACCGGTTGCGGGCGCGCCGGAGCGGGCCTGGCAGGTGGAGTCGTTTGCGGTTTCTTGTCGGACAAGCCCAGCCAGCGCTTGAAGATATCAGCAATGCTCATGATAAAGCCTTGTAGTCGATCGTTATTGTCAGGCCCGCTGGATGGGGTTGGCCATCAGCAGGTATTGTTTCAACCGGTTGCGGGATGCTTACCCGGTATATGCCGCGAAAATACGGGGGTTTGCGTCATGACCCTGTATCTAGGCTACAGGAATGACGCGGGTTTTGGCAGATACAATAACGCGCCGAACACGGCCTGACCAGAAGCAGCTAATGAAGGAAGCGGTGGGGGATGCCGTGATTCCAGCGAATACAAGGGAAACGGCCCGGAAGCCCGCAAAAGGAAGTGGAATTAGGATGCGGCCTTGTCCGTACCGGCGAGGGCGGTAACGGACAAGGCGGCGGTTTGACCGTCAGGCCACGACGCCCTTTTTACGCAGTTCGACAACCTGTTCGTCGGAATAGCCTTGTTTGCGCAAGATCTGATCGGTCTCGGCGCCAAGATGGCCGCCGGTCAGGGTGTATTGCACCGGCGTGGCGCTGAACACGACCGGGCATCCGATCTGGCGCTGATGCTCGCCATTGGCCATCGGGACGTCCAGCACCATGCCACGCGCCTGGATCTGCGGATGCTCGCAAGCTTCGGCAAAGGTCAGCACCGGTTCCACACAGACGTCCATCGCGGCAAACAGGGTGTTCCACTCGGCAAGGCTGCGCGTCTTGATGACATCGGTGATGGCTTGCTTGACTTCCCGCACCGTGTCCGGATTCTTGCTGATACCCAGCGGAATCAATTCGGGTTTGCCGATGGCCATGCAGAATCCGGAAAAGAACTGGGGTTCCAGCCCGGCAATGCTGAGGAAGCGTTGATCGGCGGTGCGGTAGCAATCATAGAAGGAACCGCCGTTCAGGCCATCGGTTTCCGGCTTGGGTTGTTCGTTACCGACCAAGGCGGGTGGTGCGGTCAGGGCTTGCAGGCTGAATGCCGCATCGGTCAGGGAAATATCCACGAACTGGCCTTCGCCCGTCTTCAGGCGATGGATAACGGCCGCCAGAATGCCGCCTACCGCATAAAGTCCGCCGGTGATGTCCGCGGCCTGAATGGGCAAGGGCAGGGGGCCGGCTTCCTGACGTCCCGTATAGTCCAGAATGCCCGCAATGGCTAGGTAATTGAGGTCATGACCGGCGCGATTCCGGTATACGCCGTTCTGTCCATAGCCGGTAATGGCGCAATAAATGAGCTTGGGATTGATGGACTTCAATTCCTCGTAACCGATACCCAGTCTTGACATGACGCCGGGGCGGAACTGTTCCACGACCACATCGTAATCCTTGACCAGTTGACGGACGATCTCGATCCCTTCTGCCGTCTTGAGGTCAATCGCGATCCCGCTCTTGTTGCGATTGAGGCTGGCGTGACAGGCGGAAAGCCCGTTGCTGTCAAAGGGCGGCATGATGCGGACCATGTCCGGCCGGGTAGGCGCTTCGACGCGAAGCACTTCCGCGCCCATATCGGCCAACAGGCGCGTGCCAAAGGGACCGGGCAGCAAGCCCGTAAAATCCAGAACTTTCAAACCAGCCAGTGCGGTCATCGGTGTTGCCTCGTTGTTGCTGTACAATCGTCCAAAATGTTGGCAAACGATAAGGGATTTGCCCAAAAAAAGCTACCGCTTGCTTGGTTAATTTTTAATGAGAATGATGGGTCCCGAGCCGGGAGCCACGATTGAGTACGATTATTGCGGCCAGAAAACGATCAGTAGTATTCCGCCTAACGATGCGAGGCCGAATGCCGCGCCGACACGAAGGAAGAGGGAGCGGTCGCCGAGCAGCGCCGTGGCGGCGGCCTTGAATGCCAGATTGGCAATGGCGGCTGTCAAAACCAGTCGCCAGCCGGTCAACGGATCCAGCAGGGACTGGCTGACCATGCGTCCGGTGGACAGGGTAATGGCATCTACATCCGTCAGGCCGGAAATCGTGGCGATCAGGTAGAGGCCGCTATCGCCCAGATGTTCCTTGGCGGCGGCGACGGCCAGCAGGATGCCGGCATAAAGCAGCCCAAAAAAAATCGCGCTACCCAGCTCGGTCGGATTTTCCTGTTCCGGCATCTCGGCGGCCTCGCCGTTGTGATGCCAGTACATGGCGGCGGAAATCAGGCTCATCAGTATAAACATGATGAAGAGGGGAGGTGTCAGCACCAGAACCTGCTTGGGCGCCACAAAGGCAAAGACCAGCGTGATGCGCAGGAAGGCTACGGTCGATGCCAGCATGATGGCCAGCGACGCCAGCGCACTGGCGGCTGGCGCGCCCTTGGTTCGCCGAGCATAGGAGACGGTGGTCGCGGTGCTGGAGATCAGACCGCCAATGATACCGGCCAGCAGGGTGCCGGCGGTTTCGCGGAAAACCTTGTAGGCGGCGTATCCAAAGAGGCTGATGCCGACAATGATGACCACCATCCGCCAGATGTCGAAGGGATTAAGGACGTGATAGGGTCCGAAGTCCTGATCCGGCAGCACCGGCAGGATGACCAGGGCAATCGCCGTGAAACGCATGATGGCATGGATATCATGTTCCCCCAGCTTGCGCACGGTCTCATGGAGGTAGTCCTTGAGCTGGAGCAGCAACGCCACCAGGCCGCCGAACACCACCCCGGCCGCCATGCTGCCAATACACAGGTATGCACCGAGGCAATACATGAAGACCGCCGCCACCTCCGTGGTCAGGCCGGGATCATAGCTTCTGCGTTGCTTGATGAAGCTGGCGCTGATTACCAGGGCAGTCATGGACAGCATGCCTGCCGCCAGCGCCGAAGTGGCATACACGACGGCGTTCTCGGGC